>NZ_WJZM01000029.1:0-75241 GCF_021609545.1 Pseudomonas sp. PA-1-6B | reverse complement strand
GCCCCAGCCCGGTCCAAAGCCGGAATCGAACCCCGTGCCCCAGCCTGGTCCGAAGCCGGAATCGAACCCCGTGCCACAGCCCGGTCCAAAGCCGGAATCGAACCCCGTGCCCCAGCCTGGTCCGAAGCCGGAATCGAACCCCGTGCCACAGCCGGGTCCGAAGCCGGAGTCGAACCCCGTGCCCCAGCCGGGTCCGAAGCCGGAATCGAACCCGATGCCACAGCCAGGCCCGAATCCGGATACCAACCCGATACCTACACCCGCGCCACAGCCCGATAAGTTTGTTCCGGATTTGACCAGCCCAGGTCCTGCTGAGAATAAATTCGACAAAAACTGGCGCTTCAATGCTCGACTTTCGTCCAGATCTTGAAACCCGCTGGCTCATAAGAACGCTTGAATAAAACGGGGGCTTCTCCGAGGTACACCACTCGGAGAAGTACTGTTTAAGGAGAAACTTGTGTCGTGCTGTTCGATTAATAATATTGCGCGCGTGATAGATGTCCGTCAGGTGGCACCTGTTGATACGTTAAAACCCATTAATGACACTCTTCAGTGCACTCCAGTTAATTACGGGGCTGTCGAGACAGCTAAAAATAGCATTGGTACTAATAGGGAGTTAGTCACAACATTGTCGGGGCTGTTTGCGGCTTTTTTTTCACAGCTGATTTCTCTGTTGTCCGATAAAAAAGATACGACAGTTCCTGACGTTCCTCCTCCGCCCAGGGTTCAGCCCGAGGTTCCGCCTCGGGTCATACCTGAACCACTACCACCAAAGCCTGAGGTCGCCGCAAACATTCCGGGTCTTTCGATAAAGCGTAATGGGGCTAAGCCGGACAACATCTGGAGTGGCTTTCGCCAAGGGCCAGATGGCAACTGCGTTACCGTATCGGCCATCAAGGCAGCCATGTACCGATTTGGTCAAAGCCCTACGGACATTTTTCGCTCAGTGAGAAAAGAGCCTGGCGGTTATCACGTGGTCATGCGCGACGATTTTCAGCTGAGATTGACCGACTCGGAGTTGGCGCAAGCAGCACAAGGTTCGCGGTTTATAGGTCCCGATAAAGAGATGCTCAAGGATGCGCGGTTTCTTTTTGCCGTCAGCGCCAAGCGCGCGCAAATGGAAAACAACGATGGTACGGCGAGCAGGAGTTTTCATGCTGCCATTCGCAGCCTGAACAATGGGGAGGATGAGTGGGGGCCAGGCGAGGGGTTCCTGCGCCTGGGGTTGAGGAAACACATGAAAAGGGTGCCCGTCAGTGCGCTAGCCGGTGGGCAAGTGGGTATGTGCAATCGGGATAAGCACTCGGTAGCGGTTATCAATGGTCGTGAAGAGTTGTGGGGGCGCCGAGGCTCGGCCCCTACCCAAGGCGATGCTGTAGCGCTTATGTAATTGAACAGGCAGCCAGGCGGGCGGTTCGATTGACGGCAGTGGCGCTTGGCTGCACCTTTTGCAACCTCGCGTGATCAGGCGCGGCCCTATTCCAGCAACCGCCTGAAACCCTCGATCGGCAATGGCCGGCTGTGTAAATACCCCTGGAACAAATGGCAGCCCAGCTTTTGCAGGAACGCCAGCTGTTCCAGGGTTTCCACCCCCTCGGCGATGACTTCCAGGTTCAGGCTGCGCGCCATGGCCACAATGGCGCGGATGATTTCTGCATCATTGGGGTCGTGGGTCGCATCGCGCACGAACGACTGATCGATCTTCAGCGCGTCCACCGGCAGGCGCTTGAGGTAGGTCAGGGATGAGTAGCCGGTACCGAAGTCATCCATTGCAAAGCTCACGCCTAGTTTTTTCAGGCGGCGCATCTTCACCACGGTGTCGTCCAGGCTCTGGATCACGATACCTTCGGTGATTTCCAGTTTCAGCAGGCTGAACGGCAGGCCGTGTTGCTTGAGGCTGTGCTCCACCCGTTCCACAAAGTCGTTCTGGCGAAACTGCCGCGGGCTGATATTCACGCACAGGCTGAAATTGAGCGGGTCCACCAGGCCGTCGGCAATCAACTGGGCAAAAGCGCCGCAGGCTTCATCGAGAATCCAGGTGCCGACCTCCAGGATCAGGCCGCTGTCCTCCAATACCTTGATAAATTCCGCCGGCGACTGCGCGCCCAATTGTGGATGCTGCCAGCGCACCAGAGCCTCGGCGCCGACTATCCTGTTGCCTCGCGCATCCACCTGGGGCTGGTAATGCACGCTGAACTCGCCGCGTGACAAGGCCAGGCGCAAGTCGGTTTCCATGCGCAGGCGCTCGCTGGCGGTTTTTTGCATGCTGTTATGGAACATCTGCGTGGTGTTGCGCCCGGAGTCCTTGGCGCGGTACAGGGCGATGTCGGCACGCTTGAGCAGATCGGCGGGCGTGGTGCCATGGTCGGGGATCAGCGCCACGCCGATGCTGGGCGTGACCTGCAACCGGTGACCGTCGAGAAACATGGGTTCCGAGAGTAATTCACGCAGGGTATCGGCCAGCGCTTGCACCTGGCTGCTGACCGTCTGGCGGGTGCCCTCCAGGCCGCTGAGCAATACCACAAACTCGTCGCCGCCCAGGCGCGCCACGGTGTCCTCTGTGCGCACGCTGGCTTCCAGGCGCGCGGTGACGATTTTCAGCACAGTGTCGCCAACGGGGTGGCCGAGGGAGTCGTTGATGTGCTTGAAGTGATCCAGGTCCAGAAACAGCAGGGCGCCGCGCAGGTTGTGGCGCTTGAGCAGGGCGATCTGCTGGCTCAGGCGGTCCATCAGCAGTGCCCGGTTCGGCAGGTTGGTCAGCGGGTCGTGATAGGCCAGGTGCCGGATCTGCGCCTGGGCGTTCTTCAATAGGCTCACATCCCGCGCGGTCAGCAGTAGACAGGGGGTTTCATTCAAGGTGATCGGCTCCACCGAGACCTCCACCGCCAGCACCTCGCCACGCTTGTTGCGCCAGAGCATTTCCAGGTGGTGAATGCGCCCCTTGATGTGCAACTCGGCCAACAGTGCGGCGCGCTGGTTTTCATCGGCCCAGATGCCGATCTGGTACAGCGTCAGGCCGATGGCCTCTTCGGTGCGGTAACCGGTCAGGCGGCAAAAACCGTCGTTGACCTCCACATAACGGCCGGTGTCGCGTTCGGTGATGGATATCGCATCGGGGCTGGAATGGAACGCCTTGGCGAACTTCTCTTCACTGGCCTTGAGTGCGGCTTCCGAGCGTTGCTGTTGGGTAATATCGCGCAGCGTGGTGACGATGCACGGCTGGTCGCTGACCTTGATCAAGCGGCTGGAAATCATGCAGGTCAGGCTTTGGCCGTCCTTGTGATGCACCACGATGGCCACATTGCTCAGGGCCTGTTCGCGTATCACCTGCTCGATGCGCTGCAGGCGCTTGCTGGAGTCGTCCCACAAGCCGATTTGTTCCGCGCTTTTGTCCAGTACTTCGGCGGCTGTCCAGCCAAACGTCTGGGTAAACGCCGGGTTGATCTCGATAAAGGCGCCGCTGTCCAGGCAGGTCACGCAGATCGGGTCGGGGCTGGCCTGGAACAGGCTGGCGAACTTTTCTTCCGAGGCGGTCAGCCGTTGCTCGCGCTCGACCTGGTCGGTGATATCCAGCAAGGTCCCCGCCATGCGCAGGGGCTTGCCTGACTCATCGCGATACAGGCGTGCGCGGCTCTCCAGGTAGCGCGGGCTGCCGTCTTCCATTTGCACGCGATAGGTCAGCTGATAGTTGCCGTCCGGGCCTTCGCGCAAACTGCGGTACGCATGGCGCATGCCCTCGCGGTCCTCATCGGACATGCCCTCAAAAAACGCATCGAAGGATTCATGGAACGGCGCGGGTTCCAGCCCGTGCAACTGGGCGGCACGCGCCGAGCCGTAGAGCATGCCGCTGGGGATGTGCCAATCCCAGGTGCCCAGTTGCGCGGAATCCAGGGCCAGGTCCAGGCGCTCCTGGCTGTCCTTGAGTGCTTGCTCGGCGTTTTTACGTTCGGTGGTGTCCAGAAAGGTGCTGATCAGGTACGCCTCGCCGTCCAGTTCCACTTTTTGTGCGCTGAGGGTGCCGTCATGAATCTGGCCGTTGCTGGCGCAGAACTGCACTTCCATGGTGATCGGTTCACCCTTGCGCTGCGTGGCCTTGACCAGCAGCGCCCGCTGTTCCGGGTGGCGCCACAAGCCCAGTTCCAGAGTGGTGCGGCCGATGGCATCGGCCACCGGCCAGCCGAACAGCATCTCGAAATACTGGTTGGCTTCGCTGATCAAGCCGTCGGCCTGGCGCGTCAGCAGCACCATGTTCGGGCACAGGTGGAACAGGGTGGCAAAGCGCTTTTCCGAATGGCTGAGGGCGTGTTCACGCTCGCGTTGGTGGGTGATCTCGCGGATGACCCCGATCATGCGACGCCGTCCGGCTTTATCGGGAACCAGGCTGCCGCTGATTTCCAGCCAGTGCACGCTGCCATCGGGCCATTGGATGCGGTGGTGCATGGCGCGGTCGAACGGCTCTCCGGCGAGCACCGCATGAAAGCCGCGCACCACCCGCGCACTGTCTTGCGGAGCCAGCAGGTCGAGATAGTCGAGGTCCTTGGGCAGAGGCTGGCGCGGGTCAAAGCCGAATAACGCCTGGGTGCCCCGTGACCAACTGATTCTTCCTGTGTCGATTTCCCAGCACCAGGCACCCAGCCGCGCGGCATTGAGGGCCGTCAGCAGTTGCGGGGCACTGTCCCAGCTTTGTTCCGCCGCTTGAGGGTCCAGGGCGTAGATGCGGGGCAGGGGTGGAATCGGGTCAAGGGGGTTGCGCATTATCAAAGGGCCTTGGCTCATTGAGAAAACCGCGCGGTTTGACCTAAACCCCTGGCCCGCACGGTGTCATGCCGGTAACCCTGGCAGATCGACCTGTGCATCCAACAGGCTCATGAAAGCCCGCGCAGCGTTCGACAGCGTCCTTTCGGTGTGCACGATATAGCCTAGCTGGCGACTGAGCTGTATGCCCGGCAAAGCGATACTTGCCACCTGATCGTCGAGCATGGTGCGCGGCAACACGCTCCATGCCAGGCCGATGGAGACCATCATCTTGATGGTTTCCAGGTAGTTAGTGCTCATCGCGATATTGGGCGTCAGGCCCTGGGCCTCGAACAGACGGCTGACAATATGGTGGGTAAAGGTGTTGCCACCGGGAAACACGGCCGGATGCCCGGCGATATCGGCCAGGCTGACGGAACCGTTGCTGATCAGGCTGTGTTCCGGCGCCACCACAAAATCCAGCGGGTCGTCCCACACCCGGGTTGCACGTACCAGGTTGTGGGGCTCAGGCGCCAGGGTGATTACCGCGACTTCCGCACGGCCATGGAGGATTTCTTCGTAGGCCACTTCTGAATCCAGAAACTGAATATCCAGCGCCACATTCGGATATTGCCGGGTGAAGGTGCGCAGGATCGGTGGCAGGCGGTGCAGGCCGATATGGTGGCTAGTGGCCAGAGTGAGGCGCCCGCTGACTTCGCCGGTGAGGTTGGTCAGGGCCCGGCGGGTGTCGTCCAGCACGTTGAGGATTTGATAGGCGCGGGGCAGCAAGGCCCGCCCGGCCTCGGTCAAGCCGACTTCGCGGCCCAGGCGGTCGAACAGCCGTACCTTCAATTGTTGTTCCAAACCGGCGATGCGCTTGCTGATGGCCGGCTGGGTCAGGTGCAGGCGTTCGCCGGCGCCGGAGAAGCTGCCGGTCTCGGCGATGGCGATAAAGGCGTTGAGGTTGGCCAGGTCCATGGTGCTATTCCAGTTGGTAATCCAAAGCATAAAAAATATGAATTTGAGTTATTTAATGTAGCGCCATACCATCAGCCTCACAAGCCAAAGGGTTATTGAAAAGCCCGGCGTATAGAAGCACCGCTGATGAGGACCGACTGATGGCCGGCAAAACGCTTTACGACAAGCTTTGGGATTCCCATGAAGTGAAACGTCGCGATGATGGATCGTCGCTGATCTACATCGACCGTCACATCATCCATGAAGTGACCTCGCCCCAAGCGTTCGAAGGCCTGCGACTGGCCGGGCGCAAGCCTTGGCGCGTCGACTCCATCATCGCCACGCCGGACCACAACGTGCCGACCACTCCTGAGCGCAAGGGCGGCATCGAAGCCATTGCCGACCAGGTTTCGCGGTTGCAGGTGCAGACCCTCGACGATTATTGCGACGAATACGGCATCACCGAATTCAAGATGAACGACGTGCGCCAAGGCATCGTCCACGTCATCGGCCCGGAGCAGGGCGCCACCTTGCCGGGCATGACCGTGGTCTGCGGTGACTCTCATACCTCCACCCATGGTGCGTTCGGCGCTCTGGCCCACGGCATCGGTACTTCCGAGGTGGAGCACGTGTTTGCCACCCAGTGCCTGGTGGCCAAGAAAATGAAGAACATGCTGGTACGCGTCGAAGGCCAATTGCCGTTTGGCGTGACCGCCAAGGACATCGTACTGGCTGTGATCGGCAAGATCGGCACCGCGGGCGGTAACGGCCATGCCATCGAGTTCGCCGGCAGTGCTATCCGCGACCTGTCCATTGAAGGCCGCATGACCATCTGCAACATGTCCATCGAAGCCGGTGCCCGCGTGGGCATGGTGGCGGCGGACGAAAAAACCGTCGAATACGTCAAGGGCCGCCCGTTCGCGCCGCAAGGCGCCGATTGGGATGCCGCCGTCGAAGCGTGGAAAGACCTGGTCTCCGACGCTGATGCGGTGTTCGACACCGTGGTCGAACTCGACGCTGCGCAGATCAAGCCGCAAGTCAGCTGGGGCACTTCGCCCGAAATGGTCCTGGCCGTCGACCAGAACGTGCCGGACCCGGCCAAAGAGGCCGACCTGGTCAAGCGTGGCTCCATCGAGCGCGCCTTGAAATACATGGGGTTGACCGCCAATCAGGCGATCACCGACATCCAGTTGGACCGTGTGTTTATCGGTTCCTGCACCAACTCGCGGATCGAAGACCTGCGCGCCGCGGCGGTGATTGCCAAGGGCCGCAAGGTGGCCTCGACCATCAAACAAGCCATTGTGGTGCCAGGTTCCGGGCTGGTTAAAGCCCAGGCGGAAGCCGAAGGCCTGGACAAGATTTTCCTCGAAGCCGGTTTTGAATGGCGTGAGCCGGGCTGCTCGATGTGCCTGGCGATGAACCCGGACCGCCTGGAGTCGGGCGAGCATTGCGCCTCGACCTCCAACCGTAACTTCGAAGGGCGCCAAGGCGCGGGTGGGCGGACCCACCTGGTGAGCCCGGCCATGGCCGCCGCTGCTGCCGTCAACGGTCGTTTCATCGACGTTCGCGAATTGATCTGAGGAAAAACCGATGAGAGCTTTTACCCAACACACAGGCCTTGTAGCGCCGTTGGACCGTGCCAATGTGGACACCGACCAGATCATCCCAAAGCAATTCTTGAAGTCGATCAAGCGCACCGGTTTCGGCCCCAACCTGTTCGATGAGTGGCGCTACCTGGACGTGGGCTACGCCTATCAGGACAACTCCAAGCGCCCACTGAACAAGGACTTTGTGCTCAACGCCGAGCGTTACCAAGGCGCCAGCGTGTTGCTGGCCCGGGAAAACTTCGGCTGCGGCTCCAGCCGCGAGCACGCTCCGTGGGCCCTGGAAGAGTACGGCTTTCGCAGCATCATTGCGCCGAGCTATGCCGATATCTTCTTCAACAACAGCTTCAAGAACGGCCTGTTGCCGATCATCTTGAGCGATGCTGAAGTGGACGAGTTGTTCCAGCAAGTGGAGGCCAATGTCGGCTACCAGCTGACGGTGGACCTGGCCGCGCAAACCGTGACCCGCCCGGATGGCAAGGTGTACCACTTTGAAGTGGATGCCTTCCGTAAGCACTGCCTGATCAACGGCCTGGACGACATCGGCCTGACCTTGCAGGACGGCGATGCGATTGCTGCGTTTGAAACCAGGCACCGGGCGAGCCAGCCCTGGCTGTTTCGCGATGCCTGATTTGCGGTAACCGTGCGGGCCCCATCGCGGGCAAGCCCGCTCCCACAGGGATCGAGGTTCGCCTGAGCACCTCGGTCAACGGTGGGAGCTGGCTTGCCTGCGATAGCGCCAGTGCAACCACCACAAACCCCAAGGAAAGCCACCATGACCACCACCGCCCACACCCAAGTCGTGCAAAAACAATTCGGCGAGCAAGCCTCGGCCTACCTGAGCAGCGCCGTACACGCCCAGGGCACCGAATTCGCACTGCTACAGGCCGAACTGTCCGGGCAGGGCGCTGCACGCCTGCTGGACCTGGGCTGCGGTGCCGGTCATGTCAGCTTCCATGTAGCGCCTCTGGTCAAAGAAGTGGTGGCCTACGACTTGTCCCAGCCTATGCTCGACGTGGTGGCCGCCGCCGCCAAAGACCGCAACCTGGCCAACATCCGCACCGTGCACGGCGCCGCCGAGCGCCTGCCGTTCGCCGATGGCGAATTCGACTTCGTGTTCAGCCGTTATTCGGCCCATCACTGGAGCGACCTCGGCCTGGCCCTGCGTGAAGTGCGCCGGGTGCTCAAGCCGGGTGGCGTGGCGGCATTTGTGGATGTCTTGTCACCGGGCAGCCCGCTGTTGGACACTTACCTGCAAACCGTCGAAGTGCTGCGCGACACCAGCCATGTACGTGACTATTCCAGCGCCGAGTGGATGCGCCAGTTGAGTGAGGCCGGCCTGCACGTGCGCAACAGCAGTCGCCAGCGCTTGTGCCTGGAATACACCTCGTGGGTTGAACGCATGCGCACGCCAGAGGTACTGCGGGCAGCAATCCTTGCGCTGCAACAGGCGATGGGCCAGGAAGTGCGCGATTATTACGAAGTTCAAGCCGACGGCACCTTCAGCACCGATGTGCTGGTGGTCTTCGCCGAACGCTGATTGATTTTTCCCGACCTGCCCACGGGCGGGTCGCTTGATGAAATGAGGAACGCATGAGCAAGCAGATTCTGATTCTCCCTGGCGACGGTATTGGGCCGGAAATCATGGCCGAAGCGGTCAAGGTCCTTGAGCTTGCCAACAGCAAGTACAGCCTGGGCTTCGAGCTGAGCCACGACGTGATCGGCGGCGCTGCCATCGACAAGCACGGCGTGCCCCTGGCCGACGAGACCCTCGACCGCGCCCGGGCTGCCGATGCGGTACTGCTCGGCGCCGTGGGTGGGCCGAAATGGGACAAGATCGAGCGTGACATCCGCCCTGAGCGCGGCTTGCTGAAAATTCGTGCGCAACTGGGCCTGTTCGGTAACTTGCGCCCGGCCATCCTCTACCCGCAACTGGCTGACGCGTCGAGCCTCAAGCCGGAAGTGGTGGCGGGCCTGGATATCCTCATCGTGCGTGAGCTGACCGGCGGTATCTACTTCGGCTCGCCACGGGGCGTGCGCGAGTTGGAAAATGGTGAGCGTCAGGCCTATGACACGCTGCCATACAGCGAGAGCGAAATCCGCCGTATCGCCCGTGTCGGTTTCGACATGGCGCGCGTGCGCGGCAAAAAAGTCTGCTCGGTGGACAAGGCCAATGTGCTGGCTTCCAGCCAACTGTGGCGTGAAATCGTCGAAGAAGTCGCCAAGGATTATCCGGACGTCGAACTGAGCCACATGTACGTCGACAACGCCGCCATGCAACTGGTGCGCGCACCCAAGCAGTTCGACGTGATTGTCACCGACAACCTGTTCGGCGACATCCTGTCCGACCAGGCGTCGATGCTCACCGGTTCCATCGGCATGCTGCCGTCGGCGTCCCTGGACACCAACAACAAAGGTATGTACGAGCCGTGCCACGGTTCGGCGCCAGACATTGCGGGGCAGGGCATTGCCAACCCGCTGGCGACGATTTTGTCGGTGTCGATGATGCTGCGCTACAGCTTCAACCTGGGCGATGCGGCGGACGCAATCGAGAAGGCCGTCAGCCTGGTGCTGGATCAGGGCTTGCGCACCGGCGATATCTGGTCCCAGGGTTGCACCAAGGTCGGGACGCAAGAAATGGGCGACGCAGTAGTCGCCGCGCTGCGGAATCTGTAATCTCTCGGGCCCGCTTGCAGTTGTTGCTGCAAGGCGGCCCACTTTTTAACAAGGTGTAGTTGCGATGAAACGTGTAGGTCTGATCGGTTGGCGCGGTATGGTCGGTTCCGTGCTCATGCAGCGGATGCTGGAAGAGCAGGATTTCGATCTTATTGAGCCGGTGTTTTTCACCACTTCGAACGTAGGTGGCCAAGGGCCGTCCGTGGGCAAGGATATTGCCCCGCTCAAGGACGCCTACAGCATTGAAGAGTTGAAGAGCCTCGACGTGATCCTGACCTGCCAGGGTGGCGACTACACCAGCGAAGTCTTCCCCAAGCTGCGCGAAGCCGGCTGGCAGGGTTACTGGATCGACGCCGCTTCGAGCCTGCGCATGCAGGACGACGCGGTGATCATCCTCGACCCGGTCAACCGCAAGGTCATCGACCAGCAACTGGACGCCGGCACCAAGAACTACGTGGGCGGCAACTGCACCGTCAGCCTGATGCTGATGGGCCTGGGCGGCCTGTTCGAAGCGGGCCTGGTGGAGTGGATGAGCGCGATGACCTATCAGGCGGCCTCCGGTGCCGGCGCGCAGAACATGCGTGAACTGATCAAGCAGATGGGCGCGACCCACGCCGCTGTCGCCGATCAACTGGCTGACCCGGCCAGCGCCATCCTCGATATCGACCGCCGTGTGGCCGAGGCCATGCGCAGCGATGCTTACCCGACCGAGAACTTCGGCGTGCCATTGGCCGGTAGCCTGATCCCGTGGATCGACAAGGAACTGCCTAACGGTCAGAGTCGCGAAGAGTGGAAGGCCCAGGCCGAAACCAACAAGATCCTGGGGCGTTTCAAGAACCCGATCCCGGTGGATGGCATCTGCGTGCGCATTGGCGCCATGCGTTGCCACAGCCAGGCGCTGACCATCAAGCTGAACAAAGATGTGCCGATCGCCGATATCGAAGGGCTGATCAGCCAGCACAACCCGTGGGTCAAGCTGGTGCCGAACAACCGCGATATCAGCATGCAGGAGCTGAGCCCGACCAAGGTCACCGGCACCCTGAATGTGCCGGTGGGCCGTCTGCGCAAGCTGAACATGGGCAGCCAGTTCCTCGGCGCGTTCACCGTTGGCGACCAACTGCTGTGGGGCGCGGCTGAGCCGTTGCGTCGCATGTTGCGGATTTTGCTGGAGCGTTGATCGCTTGAGGCAATAACAGAAACCCGCGTTCTGGTGACAGGCGCGGGTTTTTTGTTGCCCTTGAAGCCCTTATCGCAGGCAAGCCAGCTCCCACACTTGAATGTATTCACAGGTCAAAATGTGGGAGCTGGCTTGCCTGCGATGAGGCCATCAACAACACCGCAAAAAGCAGGCTAATTGCCTCGTCTGCCACCACCCGGTAAAGTGCCGCTCCCCCGTAATGCCCGAGGCAATCCCATGACCCAGACCTTTGAAATCGCCGTGATCGGCGCTACCGGTACCGTTGGCGAAACCCTGGTGCAGATTCTCGAAGAGCTGGAGTTCCCGGTGGGCACCTTGTACCTGCTGGCGGGTAGCAACTCGGCGGGGGCTTCGGTGCCGTTTCGGGGCAAGAACGTGCGGGTCAAAGAGGTCGACACGTTTGATTTCAGCAAGGTGCAGTTGGCGTTCTTCGCTGCAGGCCCCGCGGTGACCCTGAGCTTCGCCCCGCGTGCCACCGCCGCTGGCTGCGCGGTGATCGACTTGTCTGGCGCATTGCCCGCCGAGCAGGCGCCGCAAGTGGTGCCGCAGGCCAACGCCCATGTGCTGGGCGCGTTGAAAAAGCCTTTCCAGCTCGGCAGCCCGAGCCCTTGTGCCACCTACCTCGCGGTGGTGCTGGCACCGTTGCGCAATGTAGTGGACATCCAGCGCGTGAGCGTCACCGCCAACCTGGCCATCTCTGCCCAGGGTCGCGAGGCCGTCAGCGAGTTGGCGCGCCAGACTGCCGAACTGCTGAACGTGCGTCCCTTGGAGCCAGCGTTCTTCGATCGGCAAGTGGCGTTCAACCTACTGGCGCAAGTCGGCACGCCAGACGTCCAAGGTCATACCGCCCTGGAGAAGCGCCTCGTACACGAACTGCGTGCGGTGCTGGAAACCCCTTTACTAAAGATTTCCGCCACCTGCGTTCAAGCCCCGGTGTTTTTCGGCGATAGCCTGACTGTGTCGCTGCAACTGGCCGCGCCGGTCGACCTGGCCGCGGTGAACCGCGCCCTCGACGTTGCGCCGGGGATCGAGCTGGTCGAGGAGGGCGATTACCCCACGGCCGTAGGCGATGCCGTCGGCCAGGACGTGGTGTACGTCGGGCGAGTTCGCGCAGGTATCGACGACCCGGCGGAACTAAATCTGTGGCTGACGTCAGATAACGTACGCAAAGGCTCGGCCCTGAACGCCGTGGAACTGGCGCAGTTGTTGATAAAAGACCTTGTGTAAAAGATACTTGGCGGCAATTTGTAGATTGATTCTAGCCAGGCGCTATGCTTGGTCCCAAGTGAAACACAAGCGCGTCGGTGACCTATCGGCTCGCCATGCCTTATGGCAGCGGTTACCAACCTTCTCGCAGAGCGGGAAGTGTTCAAACAAAGGATGAGGCTATGGTTCAAGTTCGCAAACTGGTGTTAGCAATAGCGGCCGCCTCGGCGCTGTCCTCCGGTATGGCGCAGGCGCTGCAACTTGGGGAGATGACCCTCGAGTCGAAGTTGAACCAGCCGCTGTCGGTGGAAATCGAATTGCGCGATGTGGGCGGCCTCACCGCGTCCGAGATCACCCCCAGCCTGGCTTCGGCCCAGGCCTTCGTGGATGCGGGTGTCGACCGCCAGGCGTTTCTCGATGACCTGACGTTCACGCCGGTGATCAACCCCGAAGGTCGCAGCGTGGTACGTGTGACCTCCAGCAAGCCGTTGCCCGATTCCTACGTGCGTTTCCTGATGCAGGTGCAATGGCCCAATGGCCGCTTGATGCGTGACTACAGTGTGCTGCTCGACCCGGCCAAGTTTGACCAGCCGGCACCGACTGCCAGCGCGCCGGCCAGCTCTGCGCCTGCCACTGGCACGCTTGCCCGGCACACCACCACGCCCCACGATACCTTGTGGGAGATTGCCGCGAAGAACCGTCATGGCGCCTCGGTCCAGCAAACGATGCTGGCTATCCAGGCGCTTAACCCGGATGCCTTTGTCGACGGCAACATCAACCGCCTGAAAACCGGCCAGGTGCTGCGCCTGCCGGATATCACCCAAAGTACAGCCCTGGCCCAGCCGCAAGCGCTTGCCGAAGTGAGTGCGCAGAACGCCGCTTGGCGCCAGGGCCGTCGTAGTCCTCAGGGGCAAGTGGCTGGTAAGCCGCAGTTGGATGCAACCAGGCGCACCCAGGCCGGCAATGCGCCGTCGAGCACACAGGCCAAGGACAATTTGAGCCTGGTATCGGCGCAAGCCGCCAAGAAAGGTGGCAAGGGCGCAGTCGGGGACAGCCGCGCCCTGAGCGACAAGCTGGCGATGACCCAGGAAGAGCTCGACACCACGCGGCGCGACAACGAAGAACTGAAAAGCCGTGCCGCCGACCTGCAAAGCCAGTTGGACAAGCTGCAGAAGCTGATCCAGCTGAAGAATGACCAATTGGCTCGTTTGCAGGCGCAAACCGGTGAGCCAGCCGCGATCCCCGCGCAGTTGCCCGGTGAGCCTGCAGCCGAGCCTGCGGCCCCTGTTGCAGCGCCAGCGCCTGAACCTGTCAAGCCGGCTGCCGCGCCGGCCAGTACCGAAGGCAAGTTCAATGATCTGCTGACCAACCCGATTGTGCTCGGCATCCTTGGCGGTGCGGCCCTGCTGGTGGTGCTGCTGCTTCTGTTGCTATGGGCTCGCCATCGCAATGCTCGCCGTGAAGAAGAGAAGCATCTGCGCATGGCTCGGGCGTTGGCCGAAGAGCCTGAGTTCGTTTCCAATATCGATCAAGACCTGCCGCCTGACAGCTTCGAGGGCCTTGAAGTGCCGCCGCCGAGCGTCAAGCTCGCCACCGCAGCGGCGCCAACAGCCGCACCCGCACCAGCCCCGGTGGTCGAGACGGTTGTGGCACCGACGGTCGCCTCCGTGCTGGCGCCGTTGGCGGTTGCCGTGGCTCAGGAAAATTCCAGCGACGCCCTGGCCCAGGCCCAATCCCATATTGACCGTGGCCACCTGAACCAGGCGGCGGATGTGCTTGAACAAGCCATCAAGCACGAGCCCAAGCGCAGCGACCTGCGTTTGAAGCTGATGGAAGTCTATGGCCTGCAGAACAACAAGGACGGGTTCGTCACCCAGGAGCGCCAGTTGGTGGCCAACGGTGAGAACCATGCCCAGGTCGAGCAGCTCAAGGCGCGCTTCCCGGCCATGGCCGTGTTGGCGGCGGGTGTCAGTGCCGCAGTGGCCGCCGCAGCCCTGGATGCGCAATACGTCAAGGACCTGCTCGATGACAAGCCGGCCTCGGCTGCGCAGGCAGATACCTTCGACACCGATTTCGACCTGAGCCTGGATGACCTGGAAGCCGCCTCGCCGGCCGAGATCGCGCAAGACCAGCAAACCTTTGAAACACTGCTCAAACAACAGACCGAGTCTAAGGCCGACGCACAGGACCTGTCGGACTTTGACCTGGACCTGCAGCTGGACCCGCCCGCGTCGCAAACCGATGACGACTTCCTGTCGGGCCTTGAAGAGCAGATCAAGGATGTACCGCCGGTGGAGCCGCCGACCCTGACGCCGGCTGCGCTGGACGAATTCGACCTGCCGGAAGACTTTGACCTGTCGCTGGCGGACGAGCCGAGCAACCCTGCGGCCAAGCCCGATGCCTTCGCGTCGGAGCTGGACGACGTCAATGCTGAACTGGATCGATTGTCCCAGAGCCTGGAACATCCGCCGATCGAGCCTTCCTTCACGGCTGAAGATGCCGCGCTGGGTGCTGAGGATGAGCCGGATTTCGACTTCCTCTCGGGCACCGATGAAGTGGCTACCAAGCTCGACCTGGCCCAGGCCTATATCGACATGGGTGATGCTGACGGCGCGCGAGACATCCTGTCCGAGGTGCTGACCGAAGGCAACGAAGGACAGCGTGGCGAAGCCAAGGAAATGCTCGGCCGAATCTAACGGCCGAGGCAGAAAAATGTGGGAGCGGGCTTGTTGTGGCGAGGGAGCTTGCTCCCGCTGGGGGGCGTAGCGCCCCTGAAAAGCCGGCTCCAGCTGCGCTGTCGAACGGGAGCAAGCTCCCTCGCCACAAAAACCCCAGATTAAAAGCCCCCTCTCATGCACCCTGACGCCCTATAATGCCCGCCTTTGCGCAACTCATCAGGCTCACAGTTCTTGGCAAATATAGATAACGCAGCTGCCGAAATGGCGGCCGCAGGCTTTTACCGCATCGCCCTGGGCGTGGAATACAAAGGTTCGCGCTATCGCGGCTGGCAGCGTCAGGCCTCCGGGGTGCTGACGGTGCAGGAAACCCTGGAAAACGCTCTGTCCAAAGTCGCCAACTCGCCGGTGTCGCTGATGTGTGCCGGGCGTACCGATGCCGGCGTACACGCGTGTGGCCAAGTGGTGCACTTCGACACCCAGGCCGAGCGGTCGATGAAGGCGTGGGTGATGGGGGCTAATATCAATTTGCCCCATGATGTCAGTGTCAGCTGGGCCAAGGTCATGCCGGCGCATTTTCACGCCCGTTTCAAGGCCATCGCCCGGCGTTACCGCTACGTGATCTACAACGATCAGATCCGTCCGGCGCACCTCAATGAAGAAATCACCTGGAACCACCGCCCGCTGGATGCCGAGCGCATGGCCGAAGCCGCGCAGCATCTGGTCGGGGTGCATGACTTCAGCGCCTTCCGTGCCGGGCAGTGCCAGGCCAAGTCGCCGATCAAGGAAGTCCACCACCTGCGGGTGACGCGCCACGGCAAGATGATTGTGCTGGATATCCGTGCAGGTGCCTTCCTGCATCACATGGTGCGCAACATCGCTGGCGTGCTGATGACCATCGGCACCGGTGAGCGTCCGGTGGAGTGGGCCAAGGAAGTGCTGGAAAGCCGCATTCGCCGCACGGGCGGGGTCACGGCGCATCCGTTCGGCCTTTACCTGGTGGATGTGGAGTACCGCGACGAGTTCGAATTACCGGAACGCTTTATCGGGCCGCACTTCCTCACCGGTTTCAGCGAACTTGGCGGCTGACGCCCGGAAAAGCTTTTGTTACCATCCGGGACTTTCTCGGTCCAACCCTGAGGTTCCTACGACATGTCAGCCGTTCGCAGCAAGATTTGCGGGATTACCCGCATAGAAGACGCGCTGACGGCAGTCGAAGCGGGGGCGGATGCCATTGGCCTGGTGTTTTATGCCAAGAGCCCACGGGCGGTGAATGTGCTGCAGGCGCGGGCGATCATCGCTGCATTGCCGCCCTTCGTGACCACCGTGGGGTTGTTCGTCAACGCCAGCCGCTGCGAGCTCAACGAAACCCTGGATGCGGTGCCGCTGGATATGTTGCAGTTCCATGGCGACGAATCGCCAGAGGAATGCGAAAGCTATCAGCGCCCGTACATCAAGGCGTTGCGGGTCAAGGCCGGGGACGATATCGCCGCAGCCTGCGCCGCTTATACCGGCGCTCGCGGGATTCTGTTGGACACCTACGTCGAAGGCGTACCCGGTGGCACGGGCGAGGCGTTCGACTGGACGCTGATTCCCGAGGGGTTGAGCAAGCCGGTCATTCTCGCGGGTGGGCTCACTCCAGCGAATGTCCAGGCGGCCATCGAACAGGTCCGGCCGTATGCCGTGGACGTCAGCGGTGGGGTGGAGCAGGGCAAGGGGATCAAGGACCCGAGCAAGATTCGCGCGTTCATGCAGGCCGTGCGCAACAGCAGGGGTGGGATGTGACGGCTGGCAGTCTGCCGCCGTCCATAACTACCACTGTGTAAAACAGCCCGGCGCCGCCTGTGGGTGGCCCGGAAACGAAGTGGCAACCCTGCGCTGGCAGGTTGTCTGGAAGGCTGAGGATACGGGCGGGAAATGGCAGGTCCAACGTCTGACCCCGTCCCGCCTGTGTCATCGCCACATATGAATTTAGCTCAAGGGCATACGCGGGGCTGTGTTCGAGCCACCGGTACTGGAGAAAAGAAAGCATGAGCAACTGGTTAGTAGACAAACTGATCCCTTCGATCATGCGTTCCGAGGTGAAGAAAAGCTCGGTTCCTGAAGGTCTGTGGCACAAATGCCCATCCTGCGACGCGGTGCTGTATCGCCCGGAGCTGGAAAAGACCCTGGACGTTTGCCCCAAGTGCAACCACCACATGCGTATTGGCGCACGCGCCCGTATCGACATCTTCCTGGATGCCGATGGCCGTAATGAACTGGGTGCCGACCTGGAGCCGGTTGACCGTCTCAAGTTCCGCGACAGCAAGAAGTACAAGGACCGCCTGGTCGGCGCACAGAAGCAGACTGGCGAGAAAGACGCGCTGATTTCGGTCAGCGGCAAGCTGCTGGGCATGCCGGTAGTGGTCTCGGCCTTCGAATTCTCCTTCATGGGCGGTTCCATGGGTGCCATCGTCGGTGAGCGCTTTGTTCGCGCTGCCAACTATGCCCTGGAAAACCGTTGCCCGATGATCTGCTTCGCCGCCTCCGGTGGTGCGCGTATGCAGGAAGCCCTGATTTCCCTGATGCAAATGGCCAAGACCTCGGCGGTACTGGCGCGTCTGCGTGAAGAAGGCATTCCGTTCATCTCCGTACTGACCGACCCGGTCTACGGCGGCGTCTCCGCCAGCCTGGCGATGTTGGGCGATGTGATCGTTGGCGAGCCTAAAGCCCTGATCGGTTTTGCCGGCCCACGCGTGATCGAGCAGACCGTGCGGGAAAAACTGCCGGAAGGCTTCCAGCGCAGCGAGTTCCTGCTGGAGCACGGTGCGATCGACCTGATCATTCCGCGTGGCGAACTGCGCCCGCGCCTGGGCAGCCTGCTCGCGCAAATGATGGGCTTGCCGACGCCTGTGTACATCGCGCCTAAGGTCGAGCCGATCGTCGTGCCGCCGGTGCCAGCAAACCTATGACCCAACGTACCCTGGGCGAATGGCTCGCCTACCTTGAGCAGTTGCATCCGTCCGCCATCGACATGGGCCTGGAGCGCTCGCAACAGGTAGCGGCCCGCCTCGGGTTGGGCCAGCCGGCACCGCGTGTGATCACGGTGACCGGCACCAACGGCAAAGGCTCCACCTGTGCCTTTGTCGCCGCGCTGTTGCAGGCCCAGGGCCTCAAAGTCGGCGTGTACAGTTCGCCGCACCTGCTTCGCTACAACGAGCGGGTGCAGCTCAATGGCGTCGAAGCCACTGATGCCCAGCTGTGCGAAGCCTTCGCAGCCCTGGAGGCCGGGCGT
Organism: Pseudomonas sp. PA-1-6B; assembly: GCF_021609545.1. Taxonomy (NCBI): domain Bacteria; kingdom Pseudomonadati; phylum Pseudomonadota; class Gammaproteobacteria; order Pseudomonadales; family Pseudomonadaceae; genus Pseudomonas; species Pseudomonas sp. PA-1-6B. Next base: position 56,917 of record NZ_WJZM01000029.1, on the reverse strand, counting down.
GGCGACATTTCCCTGACCTATTTCGAGATGGGCACCCTGGCGGCGTTCTGGCTGTTCGAGCGTGCGCAATTGGATGTGGTCGTGCTGGAAGTCGGCCTCGGCGGGCGTCTGGATACGGTCAACGTGGTGGATGCCGACCTGGCCCTGGTGACCAGCATTGGTGTCGATCATGCCGATTACCTGGGCAATACCCGCGAATCGGTGTCTTTTGAAAAGGCCGGGATCTTCCGTCAGGGCCGTCCGGCGCTGTGTGGTGACCTGGACCCACCGCAACCCTTGCTCGACAGGGCGCGCGAACTGGATTGCCCGTTCTACCTGCGGGGTCGCGAGTTCACCCTGGACATCGGCCACACCCATTGGCAATGGCGTGGGCAGGATGCACGTGGCCAACGGGTAGAGCTGCTTGATTTGCCGTTGCTGAACCTGCCGATGGAAAACGCCGCGCTCGCGCTGCAAGCCTATTTGCTGCTGGACCTGCCGTGGGACGCCGCGCAGATCGCCGCGACCTTGCTGGCAGCGAAAGTGGTGGGGCGCCTCGATCGCCGAACCTTCGACTGGCAAGGCAAGCGCCTGAGCCTGATGTTGGATGTAGGCCATAACCCCCATGCTGCGCAGTACCTGGCTCAGCGTCTGGCACTTACGCCGCCGGTGGGGCGTCGCCTGGCGGTGTTCGGGTTGTTGGTCGACAAGGACCTGGACGGCGTGGTTGCGCCACTGCTGGGCAGCGTCCAGTCTTGGGCCGTTGCGCCGCTGGACACGCCACGCAGCCGTCCTGCGGTTGAGTTGGAAACTGCCTTGCAGAACCTTGGCGCGCCGGTGACGTCGTATGCAAGCGTCACTGCAGCCCTGGAGGCGCAGTGTGCGGTAGCGACGGCCGAGGACGAAATCCTGTTGTTCGGATCATTTTATTGTGTTGCCGAGGCGCTTGAATGGCTGGCCCGGCGCTCCACGGAGGAAGCTGCACATGGCATTACTGGATAGCGCATACAAGCAGCGAATGGTCGGGGCCCTGGTGCTGGTGGCGTTGGCGGTAATCTTTTTGCCGATGCTGTTTTCCCGCCAGGACGAACAGCGCCAGGTGGTGGTTGAAGCTCCCGCTGCGCCCCAGGCGCCGGTGGTGCCGCAGGTTCAGGTCGAACCAGTAGTTGTGCCTGAGCCTCAGGTGCTGCCGGAAGAGCCTGTGCCCGTCGAGGAGGAGGTCGCCACGCAGCAGGCGCCTTCACAGGCCCCTTCGATGCCGGTGCAGCCAAGTGTGCCGGTGGTCAAGCCAACGCCAGCCCCGGCTGTCGCCGCCAAACCGGCTGCACCGGCGCCAGCGCCCAAGCCGGTAGCGCCGCAGCCTGCAGCGCCTGGCAAGCCGGATGTGGGGCAGAGTCGCATCGACCCTAATGGCCTGCCGATCAGTTGGTCGATCCAGCTGGCCAGCCTGGCCAATCGCGAAAGTGCCGACGCCTTGCAGAAAAAGCTGCGTGCCCAGGGGTATAACGCTTATATCCGCAGCGCTGACGGCAAGAACCGTGTGTTTGTCGGGCCGCTGATCGAGCGTGCCGAGGCAGATCGCCTGCGCGATTTGCTGGGTCGTCAGCAGAACCTCAACGGGTTTGTGGTGCGTTTCCAGCCCGAGCGCGGCTGAACGGGCAATATGCTCTAAATGTGGGAGCTGGCTTGCCTGCGATGGCGGTGGTTCAATCGACAACGATGTCGAGCGTGCCGCCCTCATCGCAGGCAAGCCAGCTCCCACATTGGTTTGTGCTGGGGTTGAAATGCGATTGGCCCGTCACAATCTATTGATTTGCAAAGCACCCGCAATCACCGCTTACCGATAGCCCGGCGCTCTGCTAAAATGCGCCGCCTTATCCGTACGTAGGCTGCACTGTGCCATTTACCTGGGTTGATTGGGCGATCGTTGCAATCGTCGCCATCTCCGCTTTGATCAGTCTGAGCCGCGGCTTTGTAAAAGAAGCACTGTCGTTGCTGACCTGGATCATCGCAGGAGTCGTAGCCTGGATGTTCGGTGGTTCACTGTCGGTCTACCTGGCCGGGTACATAGAGACACCTTCGGCTCGCGTCATCGCGGGCTGCGCCATCATGTTCATCGCCACGCTGTTGGTGGGGGCAATGGTCAATTATCTTATTGGCGAGTTGATACGTGTCACCGGCCTCTCCGGGACCGATCGATTTCTCGGCATGGCCTTCGGGGCTGCGCGTGGCGCGCTGCTGGTGGTCGTGGCGGTCGGGCTGTTGAGCCTGGGGCCGGTACAGCAGGATTCGTGGTGGCAGGAGTCGGTACTCGTGCCAAAATTTCTATTGGTTGCAGACTGGTCCAAGAACCTCATCCTGGGGTGGAGCAGTCAGTGGCTGGCCAGCGGAATCAGCGTACCCGCTGATCTTCCGTTCAAGGAGCACCTCTTACCGGCCAAAACGCCTCAGTAAGCTGTGTTCAGTCAAGATTCATTAAGTAGGGGTTGCGTCGCATGTGTGGCATCGTCGGTATCGTCGGTAAGTCGAACGTCAATCAGGCGCTGTATGACGCGCTAACCGTCCTCCAGCACCGCGGCCAGGACGCTGCCGGTATTGTGACCAGCCACGACGGCCGGTTATTCCTGCGCAAGGACAATGGCCTGGTGCGTGACGTGTTCCATCAGCGTCACATGCAGCGCCTCGTCGGGCACATGGGCATTGGCCATGTGCGCTACCCGACTGCCGGTAGCTCGACCTCGGCCGAAGCTCAACCGTTCTACGTCAACTCGCCTTACGGCATCACCTTGGCGCACAACGGTAACCTGACCAACGTTGAACAACTGGCCAAGGAGATCTACGAATCTGACCTGCGCCACGTCAACACCAGCTCCGATTCGGAAGTGCTGCTCAACGTGTTCGCCCACGAGCTGGCCCAGCGTGGCAAGCTGCAGCCGACCGAAGAAGACGTGTTCGCCGCCGTGATCGACGTGCACAACCGTTGCGTCGGTGGTTATGCGGTGGTGGCGATGATCACCGGTTACGGCATCGTTGGTTTCCGCGACCCCCACGGCATTCGCCCGATCGTGTTCGGCCAGCGTCACACCGACGAAGGCGTCGAGTACATGATCGCTTCCGAAAGCGTGTCCCTGGACGTGCTGGGCTTCACCCTGATCCGCGACCTGGCGCCGGGCGAGGCTGTCTACATCACTGAAGACGGCAAGCTGCACACCCGTCAGTGCGCTGTAGCACCGAAACTCACCCCGTGCATCTTCGAGCACGTCTACCTGGCGCGTCCGGATTCGATCATCGACGGCGTCTCGGTCTACAAGGCGCGCCTGCGCATGGGCGAGAAGCTGGCCGAGAAGATCCTGCGCGAGCGTCCCGAGCACGATATCGATGTGGTCATCCCGATCCCGGACACCAGCCGTACCGCTGCGCTGGAACTGGCCAACCACCTGGGCGTCAAGTTCCGCGAAGGCTTCGTGAAGAACCGCTACATCGGTCGTACCTTCATCATGCCCGGCCAGGCTGCGCGCAAGAAGTCGGTACGCCAGAAGCTCAACGCCATCGAGCTTGAGTTCCGCGGCAAGAACGTGATGCTGGTGGATGACTCCATCGTGCGGGGCACCACCTGCAAGCAGATCATCCAGATGGCCCGCGAAGCCGGGGCGAAGAACGTGTACTTCTGTTCCGCTGCGCCTGCGGTGCGTTACCCGAACGTGTACGGTATCGACATGCCGAGCGCCCATGAGCTGATCGCTCATAACCGTTCGACTCAGGACGTGGCCGACCTGATCGGCGCCGACTGGCTGATCTACCAGGACCTGCCGGACCTGATCGAAGCGGTTGGCGGTGGCAAGATCAAGATCGAGCAGTTCGACTGCGCCGTGTTCGACGGCAAGTACGTGACCGGCGATGTCGACGAGGCCTACCTGAACAAGATCGAACAGGCGCGCAACGACTCGTCGAAGATCAAGACCCAGGCGGTCAGCGCGATCATCGACCTGTATAACAACTGAGTAAACACCGGCCCTGAGGGGCCGGTTTTGTATCTTAAATAAAGCATTGAGTAAGGAGTCGCAGCATGAGTCAGGAATGGGATGCCGGTCGGTTGGACAGCGACCTCGATGGCGTAGCTTTCGATACCCTGGCTGTGCGCGCCGGCCAGCACCGTACCCCGGAAGGTGAGCACGGCGACCCGATGTTCTTCACCTCCAGCTACGTGTTCCGTACCGCCGCCGACGCCGCTGCGCGGTTTGCTGGCGAAGTGCCGGGCAACGTGTATTCGCGCTACACCAACCCGACCGTGCGTGCGTTCGAAGAGCGCATTGCGGCCCTGGAAGGCGCCGAGCAGGCCGTGGCGACTGCCACCGGCATGGCGGCCATCCTGGCCGTGGTGATGAGCCTGTGCAGCGCCGGCGACCATGTGCTGGTATCGCGCAGCGTGTTCGGCTCGACCATCAGCCTGTTCGAGAAGTACTTCAAGCGTTTCGGTATTGAAGTGGACTACGTGCCCCTGGCGGACCTGTCCGGTTGGGAGGCGGCCATCAAGGCCAATACCAAGCTGTTGTTCGTCGAATCGCCGTCCAACCCGCTCGCTGAGCTGGTGGACATCGCCGCGCTGTCCGAAGTCGCGCATGCCAAGGGTGCCATGCTGGTGGTGGACAACTGCTTCTGCACCCCGGCCTTGCAGCAACCGCTGAAGCTGGGTGCGGACATCGTGGTGCACTCGGCAACCAAGTTCATCGACGGCCAGGGCCGTTGCATGGGCGGCGTGGTGGCCGGTCGCAGCGAGCAGATGAAGGAAGTGGTGGGCTTCCTGCGCACCGCCGGCCCGACCCTCAGCCCATTCAACGCCTGGATCTTCCTCAAGGGTCTGGAAACCCTCAGCCTGCGCATGAAAGCCCATTGCGCCAACGCCCAGGCTCTGGCCGAGTGGCTGGAGCAGCAGGACGGTATCGAGAAGGTGCATTACGCCGGCCTCAAGAGCCACCCGCAACACGCCTTGGCCCAGCGCCAGCAGCGCGGTTTCGGTGCAGTGGTGAGTTTTGAAGTGAAGGGCGGCAAAGACGGCGCCTGGCGCTTCATCGACGCGACGCGCTTGATCTCCATTACCGCCAACCTGGGTGACAGCAAGACCACCATCACCCACCCGAGCACCACCTCCCACGGGCGCCTGGCGCCGCAGGAGCGTGAAGCGGCCGGCATCCGGGACAGCCTGATCCGCATCGCGGTGGGCCTGGAAGATGTTGCTGACTTGCAGGCAGACCTGGCCCGCGGGCTGGCGGCCTTGTGATCGAGTGGTCCATGGAGGCTGCGGCGGCCAGTAACGGGCGTGTGGCGCTGGTGACGGGCGCGGCGCGGGGCATTGGCCTCGGGATTGCCGCGTGGCTGATCAGCGAAGGCTGGCAGGTGGTGCTGACCGATCTGGACCGCGAGCGCGGTGCCAAGGTGTCCAAGGTGCTGGGCGACAATGCCTGGTTTATCACCATGGACGTGGCCGACGAGAAGCAAGTGGCCCAGGGTGTCGCCGAGGTGCTGGGGCAGTTCGGGCGCCTGGATGCGTTGGTGTGCAACGCGGCGGTGGCCGACCCGCGCAATATCACCCTGGAAAGCCTCGACCTGGCGTACTGGAATCGCGTGCTGGCGGTCAACCTCAGTGGGCCGATGCTGCTGGCCAAGCACTGCGCGCCTTACCTGCGTGCCCATGGCGGTGCCATCGTCAACCTGGCCTCGACCCGGGCGCGTCAATCCGAGCCTGACACCGAAGCCTATGCGGCCAGCAAAGGTGGGCTGTTGGCCTTGACCCACGCCCTGGCCATGAGCTTGGGGCCGGAAGTGCGGGTCAATGCAGTCAGCCCTGGCTGGATCGACGCCCGTGACCCGGCTGCGCGGCGTGCAGAGCCGCTCACCGACGCCGATCATGCCCAGCATCCGGCGGGCAGGGTGGGGACGGTGGAGGACGTGGCGGCGATGGTGGCCTGGTTGCTGTCACGTCAGGCCGGGTTCGTCACCGGGCAAGAGTTCGTGGTGGACGGCGGCATGAGCAAGAAGATGATTTACAGCGAGTAGGGCGGGTAGCCGTCTTGAAGTCATTTTGTCTTTTTCAGAAAAACTTCAAGCAGGCTATTGACTTAGGTCCGCTACCTGCGTAAATTTCGCGGCCTCAACGAAGCAAAGGGTGATTAGCTCAGCTGGGAGAGCATCTGCCTTACAAGCAGAGGGTCGGCGGTTCGATCCCGTCATCACCCACCACTTCTTGAGAGTTTTGCCTCAGGGCAAGACGCAACGTTAAAGGTTGCACCGACGCGCAGCGGTAGTTCAGTCGGTTAGAATACCGGCCTGTCACGCCGGGGGTCGCGGGTTCGAGTCCCGTCCGCTGCGCCATATTTTCCAGGTTCGATCTGTCGGGCTTGAGATTGAACAACCCAGGTTGATCGATCAGATGTTTAAAGGTGGTTGAGGGTTTACGCTCAATCAGCCAAGCGATACGCAGCGGTAGTTCAGTCGGTTAGAATACCGGCCTGTCACGCCGGGGGTCGCGGGTTCGAGTCCCGTCCGCTGCGCCATATCTGCATCAAGGCCCACTGAACGCCTTGAAGCACAAGGAAAGCCACTGGCTCACCTTGATCCGATAGCAAAGACCCTGGTCGAAAGACCGGGGTTTTTTGTGTCTGGGGTTTGAAAAAAACCCATCTTCTTCGCTGCCATCAGCGCTCATTATCGGCAAACGGCCGACAGATCATTTCGATTCTGTCGGCCGTTTTGCGTTCTTGTGTCAAAAAATTTCAATGTGGTTATTTGCCGCAGGCGCAGAAACCTTTAAAGTTAACCCTTCGGTCAACTTTGCACTGTCTTCATGGCCTTTTGATTCGTCGAGAAAGGTTTCTGCAAGTCTCCAGATTCGGTGTACTTAACCATAAGGGCGGATTTATAACCGCTCAGAGGATGATCCATGTCCAACCGTGAAATAACCCGGCGCTCGTTCCTCCAGGGCGGGCTGGTGGCGGGTGTGAGTGTCACGCTCACGCCGCTCAGCACCCAGGCGCTGGCTGCCTTGATGGAAAACAGCGTGACCGTGCCGTCTGAAAAGTGGCTTGGCCATAACGGCAAGGCGCGCCAGCGTAACGATGCCTTGTCGAAAGTCTGCGGCAGCAAGGTGTTTGCCCGCGACATCCGTTCCAAGGACATGCCTGGCTGGCCCCAGCAGCAAGGTCACGCCATGTTGCTCAAAACCATCAAGGCCGACCACATCTACGCGGGCTACGACTTGTCGTGGCTTGGCGCCGAGTTGCAGCCGGACCGCATTGTCACCGCTGCCGACCTGGACAAAGACGGTATCGTCTTCCCGGAAGAACATGCGCCGGACCCATTGCTGCCCGAGGGCAAAGTGCCGATGTTCATCGGTCACCCGGTGGCGATCCTGATCTGGAACGACTTCGAGCGTTTCCGTCAGGCCAAGAACAAGCTCAAGTTCAATGACAAGGCGATTCGTTACGGCGCCAAAGTGCCGTATTACGAAGGTGACCCCTACGGTAGCTTCCGCTACGTGCGCGTGGGTGGCCCGACCTCGGCCGATGAAGACGAATTCGCCAGCCTCAAGGATTCGATCCTGTTCCCGATGCTGAAAAACCGTCGCCCAGTGTGGAATTCCCAGCCGAACCTGCACGGCAACCTGACCGAGCGCGGGCTGTTCTACGCCGAGCGCATGAAGAGCCAGATCAACACGCCACCGGACAACTGGCTAGTGTTTGACGAGCGCTACAAAACCCCATCGATCGAACCGGCCGCCATGGAGCCGGACAACGGCAACGGTTGGTACGATCCGGCGACCAAGACCCTACACTTTGTGGTGGCCACCCAGTGCCCATTGGAAGTGGCGACCGAGACCGCCAAGATGATCTCGCCGTCGCGCTTCGGCCTGGCCCACCTGAACATGCATCCGGGTTATACCGTGGGTTACGGTTCCAAAGACCACAACATTTTCGTCTACTACGCCGCCCTCGCTGCGTTGTATGGCGCCGGTGTACCGGTGCGCCTGGCCAACGACCGTTACGAGCAATTCCAGAGCGGCATCAAGCGTCACCCGTTCGATATGCGCTATCAGTTGGCGGTCGACAAGAACGACCACAGCTTCAAAATCTTCCTCGCCGACATGAGCGTCGACGGCGGTGGCCGGATCAACTACAGCCCATCGGTGGCTGCGGTCGGCGCCACGGCGGCGCAGTCGATTTACTACATGCCGCAGAACGACCTGCAGGTCACTGCGTACCACTCCCGTGGCGTTGAAGCCGGTTCGATGCGTGGCTACGGCACCCTGCAAAGCATGGCGGCGACCGAAATGATGGTCGACGAAATCGCCGGTCGACTCGGTGTAGATGCCATCGAGCTGCGGCGCAAGAACGCACTGCGTTCGGGCATGAAGAACACCCAGGGCGCGATCCCTGCCGGTGCGTTGCGGCTGCACGAAATTCTCGACAAGGCCGCTGCGCACGACGTGTGGAAAAACCGTGACGCGATCAAGCAACAGCGTGAAGCCGCAGACCCGGATAACTGGTATGGCGTCGGTTTTGCCATCTGCCAGAAAGACTTCGGCACCGGTTCCGAAGCGCCGATGGCCAGTGTTGAATTCAGCGCTGACGGTCGCATCAGCCTGCGCCACATCGGAATCGAAATCGGCACCGGCATGTCCACTTCGCAGTCGCTGGTGGTTGCCGACTTCCTCGGCAGCCCGGCCCACGAAGTGAAGACCGGCGAAACACAATGGCAGGAAATGCAGCTGGTCACCGGCGGCAACCCTTACACCATGAGCCAGGCCGAGCAGGACAACCTGCTGCGCAACCCGCGTTGGGTGGGCAAGCTCGCGTCGGCGTCGTCCGCGACCAACTCGGCGTACTACTTCAGCCATGCCACCCGTGAAGCGGCGCGCGTTCTGTTCAACCACGGCTTGTGGCCGGCTGCGCTGGAGATCTGGCGCCAGGGCCCGTTCGGCGGCCAGGCCAACCCTTATGTGGTGCGCCGCGAAGACGCGCATTGGGTGGACGGCAAGCTCACCGCCAACGGCATGCAGCCATTGAGCTTTGAAGAACTGGCCAAGCGCGCTCATGAGCGCGGCCTGGTCACCGCTGCCACGGTCCACGGGTTCAACCGCTGGAGCTGGGCCGAGGCTGAGTACAGCATCGACGGCGTGCGCGAGCGCCTGCCGCTCGACGGTCTGGCGGTGAAATACGGCGATGGCGCACCGAAAGCCAAGCAGGCGCTGATGAGCACTGCCGGTTTCCACCTGCTCGATCGTCAGAACGTCAGCTATCCCGCCACCCAGTTGAATAACGCTGCGGTGACGTACTACAGCCCCGTCGCCACGTTGGTCGAGTTGAAGGTCAACAAGGGTTCGGCGCAGGTCGAAGTGCTCAATCACCATTCGTGGGTCGAGTGCGGGCGTGTGCTGGTTGAGGAGTTGGTCAAGGGCCAGCTCGAAGGCGGTGTGGCCATGGGCATCGGTCACGCCTTGATGGAAGAAATGCCGTTGTACGAAGGCGGGCCGGGGGAGGGCGACTGGAACTTCAACCGCTACCGTCTGCCGATGGCGCGTCACGTTGCCGTGTGGAAACAGACCTCGGAGATTCTGCCGGCGCTGTCGCCAAGCGACCCGTCCAAAGGTATCGCTGAAGTGGTGATGATCCCGATTGTCGGGGCCATCGGTAATGCGGTGGCACACGCCATCGGTAAACGTGTTCGCGACCTGCCAATCACGGCTGCCCGCATCAAGGAGGCCCTCAATGGCTAACCGTCCGCTTCAACTGACCCTCAATGGTCAACCCGTCGGCCCGGTGGACATCCCTGATGACCTGCCGATGATCGACTACCTGCACGAATACAAAAACCTCACCGGCTCGCGGTTGGGCTGCGGCCAAGGCATTTGCCACGCCTGTGTGGTGATCGTCGACAACCCGGACGGCACCAGCGAAGAAGTGCGCACCTGCATCACTGGCGCGCATTACTTCGAAGGCAAGCAAGTGCGCACTATCGAAGGCCACGCCAAGCGCGATGAGTCGGGCCAGGTCACTGAGCTCAACCCGATCCAGCAGCGCTTCGTGGATGAGTTCGCCTTTCAGTGCAGCTATTGTGCGCCGGGCTTCGTCAACGCGGCGACCGTGTTGGTGGAGAAACTGCAACGCCAGCCGACCGTGTACAGCAAGCTGGAACAAATCATCGAGGACAGCCTCGGTCATCACGTCTGCCGTTGTACCGGGTACGTGCGTTATTACAACGCCACCCGCAACGTGCTGACCGATCTCGGCCTGGTCAAGGAGGGTTAAGCATGAAGCTTTTTCTGACCCGCCTGGCCTTGGCGGTCGGCCTGGCCGCGCCGGTATTGTTTGCCCACGCTGATGATCAAGCCAAGCGCGGCGAATACCTCGCCCGCGCCGCTGACTGCATGGCCTGCCACACTGCACCGGGCGGCGCGCCGTTTGCCGGCGGCCTGCCGATTGTCTCGCCGTTCGGCACCATCTACGGCACCAATATCACACCAAGCAAAGAACACGGCATCGGCTTGTACAGCGATGACGAGTTCTTCGCCGCGTTGACCGAAGGCAGGCGTCGCGACGGTGCGTACTTGTACCCGGCGATGCCCTACACCTCGTACCACCTGATGCCGCGTGAAGACTCGGACGCCATTCATGCGTACGTCAAAACCATCGAGCCGATCGAGCGCGCAGCACCGGTCACGAGCCTGAGCTTTCCCTTCAACGTGCGCCTGGGCTTGATGGGCTGGAACGTGCTGTACGGCAAAGCGCTGAAACTGGAACCGGCCGAAGGCAAGAGCGAAGCCTGGAAGCGCGGCCAGTACATGGTCGAAGTGCTTGGCCACTGCGGCGAATGCCACACGCCACGTGGCCTGCCCGGTGCGATGGAGCTGGACAAGCGCCTGACCGGCGGCATCCTCAACGGCTATCTGGCGCCCAGCCTGCTCGCCACGGACCTGGCCGCGCGCGGCTGGAATGAGCAGGACCTGGCCACGTTCCTCAAGCACGGCATGAGCGCCCAAGGGACGATGTTCAACGAGATGTTCCCGGTGTTCCACAACAGCACCCAGGGCCTGGGCGATACGGACCTGGCCGCGATGGCGACCTTCCTGCTCGGTGATAAACCGCCGGCAGCCAAGGCGCTGGTCGAAGTGCCGGTGGAACACCTTGGCCCGAGCGCTCAGCGCGGCCGCCAGGAATACCTGAACGTCTGTGCCGGTTGCCATGCTGCGGGTGGTGAAGGCAAGCCGCACATCGCGGTGGCGATGCGCGGCAACACCACGCTGCGTCTGGAAGACCCGCGCAACCTGGTGCGGGTGATCGAGGACGGGATTGGCGAGCAGAAGTTCTCCGGGTTCGAGCACATGCAACCGATGCCGGGCTTCGCGGGAAAACTCAGCCCGGAACAACTCACCGATCTGATCAATTACCTGCGCCAAGGTTGGGGTGGGCAGTCGGCGGAGCTGGCGGTGAGCGATGTGCAGAAGCTGCAGGCTGAGGCGCCGTCCATCGAGCACAAGGCGCACTGACATGCAGCATCTGGATCTGCAAGTGGTGCGACGGGCGCTGGCGTGGTCGGTGGCGGGGCAGCGCCTTTGGCTGTGCACCGTGCTGGCCACCTACGGCTCGGCGCCGCGGGCGCCGGGTTCGCTGTTGGCGGTGAACGCCGCTGGGCAGTGGATTGGGTCGTTGTCGGGTGGTTGCGTCGAGGAAGACTTTCTCGAGCGCGTCGCCGAAGGTGCGTTTTTCGATGCGGTCAACGTGGTGCGCTACGGCGCAGGGGGCGATCCGCGCTCGCGGGTCAGCCTGCCCTGCGGCGGCATTCTCGATGTATTGGTTGAGAAGTTCGAGCCTGACTGCGAGGTGCAGGCGCACCTGCGTGAAGTGGAGTCGGCGCTGCTCGGGCAGCGCCGCTTGATTCGCCAGGTCGACCTGGCCAGCGGGGAGCGCAGCCTGGTCGCTGATTGTGAACAGGGCGCGCGCATCGAGCGTGACAGTGCGCGGGTACACATCCGCGTCGGTGCGGCTCAGCGTCTATTGCTGGCCGGGTACTCCAGCGTGGCGCAGGCGTGTGCCGAGTTTGCGGTCGGCCTTGGGTTCGAAGTGATTCTCTGCGACCCACGTGATGAAGTGCTCGAAGGCGTGGTGCTCAATGGTGTGGAGATTCGTCGCCAGTTGCCGTCGGTGTTTATTGCCGACGGCGGCTGTCACCGTGATACGGCGGTGGTTGCGCTGACGCATGACCCGCGTATCGACGATCTGGCGATGATGGAAGCGGTGCGTACCGACGCGTTCTACATTGGCGTGATGGGGTCGTTGCAGACCTCGCAGAAGCGCTTTGAGCGACTGCGCCGCGTCGGTGGGTTGGGGGAGCCTGAACTGGCGCGGATACACGCGCCTATCGGGCTTAACCTGGGCAGCAGGACGCCGTCGGAAATTGCGTTGGCGGTATTGGCCGATATCGTACGGATTCGTAGCGGGATTGCTCGCGACCAGCTCTGAGGCGCAGCCCTGCTTAAAGGCGCGTCGTAATGTGGCGAGGGAGCTTGCTCCCGCTGGAGTGCGTAGCGCTCCCAGGCTTTTGGGGCCGCTTCGCAGCCCAGCGGGAGCAAGCTCCCTCGCCACAGGTTGCCTGTGTTTACATCCCGAATTTATCTCGCAACCCGTAGTACCAAGCCCCCAGCGCCGCAAACGGCGTGCGCAACATTTGCCCACCCGGGAACGGGTAATGCGGCAAGCCCGCAAACGCATCAAAACGCTCAGCCTGACCTCGCAAGGCCTCCGCCAGTACTTTGCCTGCCAGGTGCGTGTACGTCACGCCATGGCCGCTACAGCCCTGGGAGTAATAGATGTTGTCACCCAGGCGGCCGACCTGCGGCAAGCGCGACAGGGTGAGCAGGAAATTGCCGGTCCAGGCGTAGTCGATCTTCACGTTCTTCAGTTGCGGAAAGGCCTTGAGCATTTTCGGTCGGATGATCGCTTCGATATTCGCCGGGTCCCGCGCGCCATACACCACGCCGCCGCCGAAGATCAGGCGCTTGTCGCTGGTGAGGCGGTAGTAGTCGAGCAGGTAGTTGCAGTCCTCGACACAGTAATCCTGTGGCAATAAAGTCTTGGCTACTTCATCGCCCAGTGGCGCCGTGGTGATCACTTGGGTGCCACACGGCATCGACTTGGCCGCCAGCTCCGGCACCAGGTTGCCCAGGTAAGCGTTCCCCGCGACGATAATGAATTTGGCCCTGACCCTGCCTTCGGCGGTGTGTACCACCGGATTGGCACCGCGCTCAATGCGCACCGCTGCCGATTGCTCATAGATCGTGCCGCCCAGGGATTCCACAGCCGCGGCTTCACCGAGCGCCAGGTTGAGCGGGTGGATATGGCCACCGCTCATGTCCAGCAAACCCCCCACATAGTTGTCACAGGCCACCACCTCGCGGATGCGGCGCTCGTCCAGCAACTCCAGTTGCGTATGGCCGTAGCGCTCCCACAGGCGCTTTTGCGACTCCAGGTGGCCCATGTGCTTGCTGTTGAGGGCGGCGAACACGCCACCGTCCTTCAAGTCGCACTGGATCTGGTACTTGGCCACGCGCTCACGGATGATCCTGCCACCTTCAAACGCCATCTGCCCCAACAACTGCGCCTGCTGGGGCCCGACGCTGCGCTCGATCACGTCGATATCGCGGCTGTAGCTGTTGACGATCTGCCCACCGTTGCGACCCGAAGCACCAAAACCCACCTTGGCGGCTTCCAGCACCGTGACGCGAAAGCCGTTCTCCAGCAAAAACAGCGCACTGGAAAGCCCGGTATAGCCGGCCCCGATCACGCACACATCGGTCTCGACTTCACCTTGCAACACAGGACGGGGCGGAACTGCATTCGCGGAAGCGGCGTAATACGACTGGGGGTAGGGGGTGTTCGCCATCCTGGAACCTCTGTTTTATATTTTTTACGAGTGCGCCGATCCTACCTGAGTTGAAAATTGCCTGCCAGCCACCCGAAAATCACGGGTGTACCCGGCGCAAATAAAAAATTCGCATATTCATAGGGTTAGCTGCAAAAAAGATGTTGACACCCCTTCGGAATTCCGTAGAATGCCGCCTCACAGCAGGCACGTAGCTCAGTTGGTTAGAGCACCACCTTGACATGGTGGGGGTCGTTGGTTCGAGTCCAATCGCGCCTACCAAACAAAATCCGCTCTGCTGGGCGGTCTAGAAGGGCTCACCGAAAGGTGGGCCCTTTTTTGTTGCCTGGAATTTGGGCAAAGGAAAGTCAAGACGCCTGGCGGCGTCTTTCAGGGCTTGTATGTCCAATCAGGCGAAAAGCGTCGCCACCGCCAGCAGGCAAATTACCTGGGCGAACAGCTGGCAGCGTATTTCGCCAAGCGTGGTCGCCATACTACTCATTTGTCCGGCATACATAGCGGGAACCCTCATTGTCGGCATGACGCCGTGAATGAACTCCAAGTACACACAGCTGCATCGTGGAGTATAGGCGCTGATCAGGAATTTTCCCTGCCGACGCCCTAGCGAGTTCATCTTCACGACTTTTCCAAAAAAACTGCGCTGAATCTCTGCATGGCACCGTACCGCCCGAAGCCATCCCCCCACAAAAATTATTGGTTTGCAGCAACAATTTTTCTTGTTGGACACCCCCGGCCCCAGGCAGCAAAGTTGCGCCACTGACGCTCGACCTTCCAGGTCAACAATAAAAAACCGAGCCGACTGCACGCCACTTTCACGCTGTGAGCCCTTTGCCCACATCCTGCTGTAATGGCGCCGCAGCGCGCACTAAAGGACCTCCCCGCCATGCAAACTGTTGTGAACTTATGGCCGTTGATCGGCGTACTTGTCATCGTGGTCGGCTTTGTATTGCGCTTCAATCCGCTGTTGGTGGTCACCGCAGCCGCCATCGCCACCGGGCTTGCCGCCCAGTTCCCTCTGGAAAAAATTCTCGCCACCATGGGCGATGGCTTCCTTCAGACCCGTGCGCTGCAACTGATTCTGTTATTGCCGCTGGCGGTGATTGGCCTGCTGGAGCGCCATGGCCTGCGCCTGCATGCGCAGAACTGGATCGCACGCTTCGAACGCGCCACGGTCGGGCGCTTGCTGATCATTTATCTGTTTGTGCGTGAGTCCACGGCGGCCATGGGGTTGACCAGCCTGGGTGGGCATCCGCAGATGGTGCGGCCGCTGCTGGCGCCGATGGCCGAGGGCGCCGCAGAAAAACGTTATGGCAAGCTGCCTGACAAGCTGCGCCACAAGGTACTGGCCATGTGCGCTGCCACCGACAACGTCGGGTTGTTCTTTGGTGAGGACATCTTCGTGGCCTTTGGTGCGATTGCGTTGATGCACACCTTCCTGCTTGGCTCGGGGATTGATGTGGAGCCGCTGCACATTGCGGTGTGGGGCATCCCGACGGCGATCTGCGCCTTCATCATTCACGCTATCCGGTTGCATCGTTTCGACCGGCGCTTGACCCGCGAAATGAGCTCGGCCACCGCTCCGGTGGAGGCTGCTCAATGATTATTTCCATTCAATACCTGTACTGGCTGGCGGGCGTGCTGTTGCTGATCACCGCCGGCATGATCCTGCTCGACCGTTCCCACCCCAAGCGCTGGTCCAGTGCGCTGTTCTGGTTGTTGTTCGCCGTACCGTTCCTTATAGGCGAGCGCCTGCCTTCGGTGGTCATCGGAGTGGGTGTGGTGGTGATGGCATTGATTGCGGGCTTGGGCGGCGTTGGTCGTGGCCGCCATGCCGAATTGCACGACAAGGCGTCCCGCGCCAGTGCCGGGCGCCTGGGCCACAAACTGTTCATCCCGGCGTTGGCGATTCCGCTGACCACGGTGATTGGTTCAGTGTTGCTAAAACACACCGAAATCGGCGGTGTACCGCTGCTGGACCCGAAGAACACCACCTTTGTCTCCCTCGGCATCGGTTGCCTGATCGCCCTTGGCCTGGCCTGCTGGCTGACCCGGGATACGCCGGTACAAGCGTTACGCGAATCCCGTCGCCTGACCGAAGCCCTGGGCTGGGCCATGGTGCTTCCGCAAATGCTGGCGATGCTCGGGCTGTTGTTCAATGAGGCCGGGGTGGGCACGGCGGTCGCTCATGTCACCACCACTTACATCAACCTGGACTACAAGTTGGTGGCGGTGATGGTCTATGTGTTGGGCATGGCCTTGTTTACCGTAATCATGGGCAATGGTTTTGCGGCCTTTCCGGTGATGACCGGTGGCGTCGGCGTGCCGGTGCTGGTGGGGATTTACGGCGGCAACCCTGCAGTGATGGCGGCGATTGGTATGTTCTCTGGCTATTGCGGTACGTTGATGACGCCGATGGCGGCCAACTTCAATATCGTACCGGCGGCGCTACTGGAGCTGCCGGATAAAAATGCGGTGATCAAAGCCCAAATACCCACGGCGCTGATGATGCTGGTGGTCAATATCGTGCTGCTCTATCTGTTGATGTGAGGCCACTGTGCAAAACGTATTGCTGACGGGCTTCGAGCCCTTTGATAAGGCGGCGGTAAACCCCTCTTGGGAGGCCGTGCGCCAGTTGGACGGTGTGCTTTTGTGCGACGGCGTGCAGATGGTTGCGCGTTGCTTGCCCTGCGCATTTGCCACCGCTGCCGAAACCTTGCTGCAGTTGATCAATGAACTGCGGCCGGCAATGGTCATCGCCACGGGCCTGGGGCCTGGGCGCAGTGATATTTCCATCGAGCGCGTTGCGATCAACGTAAACGATGCGCGTATTCCCGACAATCTGGGGGCGCAGCCGATTGATATTGCGGTCGTGGATGGCGGCCCGGCGGCGTACTTCTCGACGTTGCCGATCAAGGGCATGGTCAAGGCGGTGCGTGAGGCGGGTATTGCGGCCTCGGTATCGCAGACGGCGGGGACGTTTGTGTGCAACCAGGTGTTTTATCGCTTGCAGCACGCCTTGGTGGGGACTGGGGTGCGCAGTGGGTTTATTCACGTACCTGGTTTGCCTGACGCGGGCGAGCCTTCGATGGCGCTATCGACAATAGTCGAGGGTTTGAGGGTGGCGGCGTTGGCAGCCTGGCAAACCCAAGTAGATATCGCCTTGAGTGGTGGTCAGGTGAGCTGACGGCAGGCGCTGTTGTTTGTGTACGCTGTGTTGCGATTTCAACTACAGTTCAAGCACATATTTGCGTTGGGAAGTCGCCATGTTAAAGCGTACGAAGTTCGTGTCGGTTGCGTTGTCCCTTGCACTGTCCGTGACCAGTGGCCTTGCCCTTGCAGATCCAGGCAATGGCAAAGGCCAGGGTAACAATAAAGGTGATGTCTACGGTGGGCAGGGCAAAGGCCAAGGCAATAGCAAGGGTGATGCCTATGGTGGGCAGGACAAGGGTAAAGGCCAGGGTAATAACAAAGGTAATGCCCAGGGTGGGCAAGGTAAGGGCAAGGACAATGGCGGGCCCTCCAGGAATGACTTCAGCGTTGATCGCGGTCTCGTACTGAACGTGCTGGGCGGTCACCGCGATTATTGGAGCCCAGGGCCAGCCTTACCGCCTGGCATTCAGAAAAACCTGGCACGCGGCAAGCCCCTGCCGCCCGGTATTGCCAAGAAGCTGGACGGCCGCTTGCTGGGGCAATTGCCTCGCTACGACGGTTACGAGTGGCAGCAAGCGGGAACCGACTTGATATTGGTGGCCATTGCGACCGGTATCATCTACGAAGTTCTGAACGGTGCGTTTGATTGAGTCGCAGCGCCCTCAGGCTTCACGGCCGGGGAAAAACAACTCAAAACAGGTCACGCCATCTTCACTGCTTACGCGGTACCGCCCGTTATGCAGTTGCATGATGGTCGCTACGATCGAGAGTCCCAGTCCGTTGGACTGGGATGACCGCTCGCGGGATTCATCCACCCGGTAGAACCGTTCGAACAGCCGCGGCAGGTGCTCGGCCGGGATCGTCTGGCCGTGGTTACTGACCCTCAGGTTGATGCCCGCACCATCCGGCACTGCCTGGATACTCAGTTCCGAGCCCGGCGCGCCATATTTGATGGCGTTGGCGCACAGGTTGGCCAGGGCACGGCGCAGCAACATCGGTTCAGCCCAAATCACCCCTTCGCCCAAGGCGGTGATGTGCATGTCCACATCACCGGCCAACCCCTCGAAGTAATCCGCGATGCGTTCCACTTCATCCGCCGCGTCCAGCGCCTGGCGCTGGCGCAGTGCGCTGGCGGGGTCGGTGCGGGCCAGGAACAGCATGTTGTCGAGCATTCGCGCCAGGCGTTCCAGCTCTTCGACA
Source organism: Pseudomonas sp. PA-1-6B (assembly GCF_021609545.1). NCBI lineage: Bacteria > Pseudomonadati > Pseudomonadota > Gammaproteobacteria > Pseudomonadales > Pseudomonadaceae > Pseudomonas > Pseudomonas sp. PA-1-6B. The sequence goes on along the minus strand of NZ_WJZM01000029.1, from coordinate 38,656 downwards.
TTGGAGGCCAGCAGTTGCTGGTAGCTCTCGATGCTGCGCTGCTGCTGCAGGGCAACCTGGGTTTCGCCGAGCAGGTTGTTGATCGGGGTGCGCAGTTCATGGGCCATGTCGGTGGACACTTGGCCCAGTTGTACAAAGCCTTTGGCCAGGCGTTCAAGCATGGTGTTGAACGAGTCGATCATGGGCAGCAACTCTTTCGGTGCGCCGTGGCTGTCGAGCCGTTCGGCCAGGTTGCTGACGCCGATCCCTTGGGCATGCCGGGCCAGGCGGCGCAATGGCAGCAAGCCGCGATGAACCAGTAGGTAACCCACCAGCGCCAGGATGATCGCGGCGATACTCGCCAGGATGTATACGCTGAGTCGATAACTGGCGAGCACCGCGGTGCGCTCTGTCATCAGGCGGCCGCTGGTGATTTGCAGGCTGCCCAGGTCGCCGGAGTCGATAGCCACGGCCACCAGCGAGAAGGGAATACCGTTCAGGCCTGGCAAATGTTGCACGTCGCTCAACATGAGTTTGTGATCCTTGGGGAGCGGCTGGATCGACGGCAACTCAATATTCCCCGGGTTTACCAGCAGCAGTGGCTGTTTGCCGGGGGCGGCAATGCTCAGCACGGATTCGCGATTGCCCAACATGTTCTGGAACAGCTCTGGCTTGGTCTTGATCAGGTCCAGGGTATTGCTGTCGTTGAGCAGGTTGCGCAGCTGATCCACCCGGGATATCAGCGCGGCGTCGTCGCGGCGGATCAGTTCGCGCTCCAGTTCCCGGTACAGCGCCACGCCCAGGGTGGCCAGCAGGGCAAAGGCGAGCAGGGCGAAGATCAGTGCAAGGCGCAGGGTCAGGGAGTAAGGGTGTTGGCGGTTCATGGCTGGGTATCGAAGCGGTAGCCAATGCCCCGCACGCTGTGGATCAGCTTGAGCTGGAACGGGTCGTCGATTTTCAGGCGCAGGCGGCGCACGGCGACATCCACCACATTGGTGTCGCTGTCGAAGTTCATGTCCCATACCCGCGAAGCAATCAGCGAGCGGGACAGCACCTGGTCCTGGTGCGTCGCGAACAGATGCAGCAGGGCGAACTCTTTGTTGGTCAGGGTAATGCGCGTGCCGGCGCGGGTGACCCGACGTTTGAGTACGTCAATGTGCAGGTCGGCGATTTGCAGTTGTTCTTCATCCCGGCTCGGGCCACGACGGTTGAGGGTACGCAGGCGCGCCACCAGTTCGGCGAACGAAAAGGGCTTGATCAGGTAGTCATCGGCACCCAGCTCAAGGCCTTTGATGCGGTCGGCGATGTCATCGCGGGCGGTGAGGAACAGCACCGGCGTATCGGCTTCTTTGCGCAGGCGGCGCAGCACTTCCCAGCCATCCATTTTCGGCATCATCACGTCCAGTACGATCACGTCGAACGGCGTTTCAAGGGCCTGGTGCAAGCCGTCCACGCCATCGCGGGCCAGGCTTACGCAATGCCCCAGCTCCTGCAGGCCATTGAGCAGATAATTACCGGCCTTGGGTTCGTCTTCGACTACGAGGATGTTCATGGAAGGTGCTCTGCTTCAATAAGTTGCGCCAGTGTAGCCCGATCAATTGTCATTGGCGCAACCGGTGCCCTGGACTTGGTAATCCAGCACATGTTCGCGGTCTTGGTGGTCCAGGTAGCGCAGTTGCGCCGGCACAACCCCGCATTGGCCGTAGGTGTCGGTGCTCGACAGCACCTTGGCGACATCCAGGTGCACGAAGAAGCCGGTTTTATCGTGGATCACGTGGGTGGCGGGGGCGGTGTCGGCAGCGAATACCGAGCCAGTGGCAAGCAAAGCGGCGAAGCCTAAGGCGAAGAGTTTCATGGTGGTGTCTCACGTTCCGGGTGGGTAGTGAGCTCACGGTAACCAGGCGACCCCAACAGCCAACCAACAGGATCATGACAAGTTCGTCATTTTTTACTTGGAGGTGACGGGCCAGGACTCGGCGTTTACAAGCGTCGAGGTGATCCGTAGATTGCAGGGCCCAGCCCATGAGGAAGCCGCGCAGTGTCCAGCCCAACTCCAAATGTATTTACCCGGCGTTACCGCGCCTTTCTGTTCGATATGGACGGGACCCTGCTCAACTCCATTGCCGCTGCGGAGCGCGTCTGGGGCATCTGGGCTGCACGGCATGGCTTGGATGTGGAAGCGTTTCTGCACACCATTCATGGCGCCCGCGCGATTGATACGATCACCCGCCAGGCATTGCCGGGCGTCGATCCACAGGTAGAAGCCCAATGGATCACCGAGGCTGAGCTGGACGATGTCGAAGGCATCGTGGCGATTCCCGGCGCGGTGGCGTTTTTGGCGAGCCTGCCCGTCGATCAATGGGCGTTGGTCACCTCAGCGCCAAAGGCATTGGCCGTGCGCCGGCTGCAAGCAGCGGGCATCCCCGTGCCGGCGGTACTGGTGACAGCCGAAGATGTGACGACGGGCAAGCCCGATCCGGCCTGTTATGTGCTGGGTGCTCGGCGCCTGGGAGTGCCGGTTCAAGACTGCCTGGTGTTCGAGGACGCCACAGTGGGTATTCAGGCTGGGGAAGCGGCGGGGGCGGATATCATGGTGGTGACCTCGACACACTTGACGCCGATGGTGACCGCCCATGCTTGCATCGAGCAATACGGTGCGTTGAACGCCGAGCGTGGGGCTGATGGCTTGCTGTCCTTAAGTTCGTTGGCGCCATGATACGTGGAAGGCCGAGCCCGTTACCGGTCTCGGCCTTCCATGCAGTCGATGGGATCGGACAGTGCCTGCAGCCGGCTGTTTTTCATCCCCTGGCGCGACACCACCATTTCCCTGAGTATCTCGGTGGCGAGCCGGTTGATGGCTTCTGTACCGTGATAATGCGCGCGCACGATGCCGGTAATGGCGAAGTGATCGGTTCCCGGGCCGCTGAGAACGGCTGAGAGAGTACCGTCGGCATGCAGCGTGCACTCAACGGTATAGCTGGGCAGGCGCGCTGCCAGTGCTGACTCGATCTGGGCTTTGCTGAGGGTATCCATCTGTATCTGCCCCTTTGGCTGACTGCGCAAGCCCAATGATAGGTGGTGCGGCGGTGCTGTAAATACCGGCGATCCGATAACAGGTAAACGCCCTCAGCGTGCGGTTTTTTCATGGGGGCGATGAGCGGCACGCTGGCGCAGCTTGCGCAAGATCACCTTCTGAATGGGCTTGAGGCAGAACGCAAGCAGGTAGCCGCAGAGCAGAAGCGCAAGATCCAACGAGGAATGGGTGTCGGGATCAGCCCCTTCCACTTCCATTCTCAAGCAGCACCCGAGTGCCACGAAGACCAGCCCTATCAGCAGGGCGATCATCCAGGATTTTGAAACAAGCGGTTGCGACGCGGCTGGCCTCATCGACGTGTTCCCGAAATGCACTCGGACGGCAGGATAAAGTGTCAGAAGTTGGGCTGCCAATAGCGCGACAAGTTCCGGATACCCTGACAGTTTCATCTTGCAGCGAAGGGAGGGCTCAAGGTGCGCTGGTCACGCGCGGAAGCGCGAACAGGCCAATTGGGTTTTCGCCAGCCGTTACAGTGAACGAAAAGGCTGGCTACTGGAGGCGTTTCAAGGCGTCTGGTTTTTGTCGGGTGCAGTCAGGCCGGCCTGGATACGCTGGTAAATCTCCTCGCGATGCACGGCAACATCCTTAGGTGCGTTGATGCCGATTCGTACTTGCTGGCCGCTAACGCCCAGGATGGTGATCGTAATGTCATCACCGATGTTTATGCTTTCACCGACTTTGCGGGTGAGTATAAGCATGGACTTCTCCTTGAATTACTTTTAAGGACACATGTTTCAGACAGGGTAGGTGTCGGATGTGTGTAGCTTACTGCGAAGCGCTTCCCTGTGACTGCCTCTTTCTAGGACGCATAGAGGCGACATTAATTCCCATGGCGGTATCATACAGGTCGCGATACATGATTCGCATTGTTTAAGCCAACGTTTATGACGGCCAGAATAGACAGTGAATGGTAAAGTTGCCTCTTTGATCCTCAAAGGAGCAGGGCAGTGCGTAAAGTAGCGATGGCAATTGTGGTGTTGGCGTTGGCCGGATGCGGTGAAGGTAAGTCGGTCGACGCCCCCAAGGCCAAGCCTGCCGTGACCGAAAGCCTGCCGCAAACCGGTGCGATTGCCGCTCAGGAATGGGATATACGGGTCGGCCCGCCGGACCATAAGCTGCAGGCGATCACCGACCTGACCGCCTGGTTGCTGGAGCACGGGTTCAATTTCTACATCGTGAAAGTCGACGGCAAGGATGAGGTGCTATTGGGGCCGTTCGCGACCAAAGCCGAGGCCGAAGCCAAGCAGGCGCTGCTAAACGAAAAAATGGCGCGGGCCAAGAAAAACGACACCGTGTCGGAGATTATCGAACACAAGGCTGCGCAGTAGCGGGCGAAGTGGGCGGCCCCCCCGCCCACAGTCAGCCGCAGGCCTTCAGGTTGACCGGGCCGACGAATTCATTACCACGTCCCATCACGCACGCCACTGTCTGGTTGCGCTGGCGCTCCCAGGTTTGCACCGGATAGGTCTTGTTCCAGGCTTCATACAATTGCCGGTCCTGCTTCGACAGGCGCAGGCCATACTGCTTGCTCATATAAAAATACGTGCGTGCGATCATCCCGCGAATGGACGGGCGCGGCATGACTTTCTTCGCCTTGAAGTCCACCTGGGTCAGGCATGAGCCGTACTGCCCGCTTTGCACCGGCAGCCAGCCAAAACTGAAGTTGTTACGGTCGCCATTCACTTCACCGATGCTCGGCACCAGGTTGTGCAGGTCTGCCTCGGCGCGCTTGAACACCTCATCATGGCGCGTGCAGTTTTTTCGCCCGCCATTTTGCCAGCATTGGCGCTGATGTCCGATTTGCCAAGCCGGCACGATGTGTTCCCACTCAATGCGTGCAGCGCGGTTGGCGTTTTTGCGGGGGATGTAACCGCAGGCTTTCAGGTTCACCCGGTTACCGGTGTATTTGCAGCCGCAATAAAATTCGGTGGATTGCGGCGCGTAGAGCTTCCAGGCGATCTTCTTGGCTTCGCTGAAGGTGCGAGGGGCTTGGGCGTTGGCAGTGAAGGTTAAAAACAGACAGCACACAGCAATAAAACGGGCACTCACAATCAATCTTCCTTCGGCACAACCCAAAAAATCTGCACGCCACCGTCGTCCCGATAGGCGAGGGTGACGTTGTCATTTTCTGCAATCTCTTCCAGTAAACGTTGCCAATCGTTCTCCGGTTCCTCGGGTAAACGGAAGATCAACGCCGCCTTGGCTTTCTGCGCGTTGGTCGAGTTGATGATTTTTTGCACGCGGATAGCCAGGCGCTGATAGGCGTCAGGCGCTGCAGGTGCTGCGGAAGAGGGCTTTGCCACAGAGCATTCCTTAATGGGCTGTACGCACATACAGTATTTAACTGTAGGCAATTTCGCAACTGCTTAAATTTCAAGAAGTTCGTCTGACAGCGAATCAGGGAGTTTGTTGAGGTTCGGGGGGGAGAGGGGCTGAATGTGGCGAGGGAGCTTGCTCCCGCTCGGGTGCGTAGCGCCCGCAAGTATTTTGGGCCGCTTCGCAGCCCAGCGGGAGCAAGCTCCCTCGCCACAAAAGCATCTTTCTACAGATGAATCAGCAGGGATCAGTATTCCCAGAAGATCCGTTGCAGTTCCTTGCTGTCCTGGGTCTTGGTCAGGGCGACCATCGCCAGGATGCGGGCTTTCTGCGGGTTCAGGTCAAGGGCGGCGACCCAGTCGTATTTGTCGTCTGGCTGTTCGGCGTTACGCAGAACCATGCCACCGGCGTTGACGTGGGAAGAGCGAATGATCTGCACGCCTTGTTTACGCAATTCCACCAGCGCTGGAACGACCTTGGACGATACTGATCCATTGCCGGTACCGGCGTGAATGATTGCTTTGGCGCCCGCTTGGGCCAATGCCTTGTAGGCGGTGTCGCTCACGTTGCCATAGCCGTAGGCAATTTCAACGTCAGGCAGGCTTTTGATGGTCTTGATGTCGAACTCAGAATCCATGGTGTGACGCTTGGCCGGCAGGCGGAACCAGTAGGATTTACCCTCGACGACCATGCCCAGCGGGCCCCATGGGCTCTTGAACGCTTCGGTCTTGATGTTGATCATCTTGCTGACGTCGCGGCCAGATTGGATCTCGTCGTTCATGGTCACCAGCACGCCTTTGCCCCGTGCATCCTTGCTACCCGCGACCGCAACGGCGTTGTACAGGTTGAGCATGCCGTCTGCCGACATGGCGGTGCCTGGGCGCATGGAACCGACCACCACGATAGGCTTGTCGGTTTTTTCCACCAGGTTCAGGAAGTAGGCGGTTTCTTCAAGGGTGTCGGTGCCGTGGGTGATCACGATGCCGTCCACGTCCTTGCTGTCGGCCAATTCGGCGACACGGCGACCCAGTTGCAGAAGGTTTTCGTTATTGATGCTTTCCGACGCAATTTGCATCACTTGTTCGCCGCGAACATTGGCGATCTGACTAAGCTCAGGAACGCCGGCGATCAGTTGTTCGATGCCGACTTTGGCCGCCTGGTAGGTGGCACTGTTGGCCGCACTGGCGCCGGCGCCAGCGATGGTACCGCCGGTGGCGAGGATGACTACGTTGGATAGTTTGGTCTTGCTTTCGACTTCCTTTGCCTGGGCGGCAACGGGGAACAGCAGCAGAAGGGCCAGGGCACCCGGAATGACGTTCTTCAATGCAGATTTCATTATTTTTCTCTCTGGTTTTTGATGAGTGCTGTAGCAGGTTCATCTAGAACACCCGGGCGGTTCTGAACGCCGCGAGGTGCTGAGAAAGAGCAGGATTTGTACCAGACTGAGCATGTTGGTTTTTATAAATTAACTTATTGATTTAAAACAACTTAAGCTAATATTTTAGTTTCATGGGGCTTGGCGCTGTCCGGCTTTCCGAACGCGAAGGGTTGTGGTGTTCGGTTGTCCGAAAGCGAACACGATTTGTCCGAGCGCTGTGGTTGATCATTCGCAGTGCAGCCTGTCGTTTTCAGCGAACGTCAGAGAGGGCGAATTTGCTTAAACGTATCAGCCGTCGGTAGCTCAAGGGAGAGTTTGGAGGCCGCCAATGAAAGGCTTGCTGCTACCGTTGACAAATCTCGACAAGGTTCTCATAGTTTGCTCAACGCAAACGTTTGCGAGATGTTTCACTGCGCCCTTGGCGCATCGTGACAGCTCGTATCAGCCGCCCAAGTGGGAGGGCTGCCGAAGGGCTCTTCGGTGCAAGCGTTGCTCACAATAATCATAAGATCGGAGTGAACCCATGAAGCTGCCATTTGCTGGACGTCTTCTTGCTGTTGCTGTGCTTGCTGCCGCATCCGCCGCTTTGCCTCTCTCTTCTGCATTTGCCGATGACGCTGCCAAAACGCCTACCGTGGGTTTGGTCATGAAGTCCCTTGCCAATGAGTTTTTCGTCACCATGACCGACGGTGCGAAGGATTACCAGAAAGCGCACCCAACAGAATTCAAGTTGATCTCCAACGGCATCAAGAACGAAACCGATACCAGCGCGCAGATCGCCATTGTCAACGAAATGATCAACGCCAAGGTTGATGCGCTTGTCATTGCTCCCGCCGACTCCAAGGCACTCGCCAGTGTGCTGAAAAAGGCTTCTGATGCCGGTATCAAGGTGGTCAACATCGACAACCGCCTGGACCCGGAAGTACTCAAAAGCAAAAACCTCGATATTCCTTTTGTAGGCCCGGATAACCGCAAAGGCTCCAAGCTGGTGGGCGACTACCTGGCCAAGCAACTGGCCGCCGGTGACAAGGTCGGCATCATCGAGGGCGTACCCACTACCACCAATGCCCAGCAGCGCACCGCAGGCTTCAAGGATGCGATGGACGCGGCAGGCATGAAGATTGTTTCCACCCAATCCGGTAACTGGGAAATCGACCAAGGCAACAAGATCGCGGCAGCGATGCTGAGCGAAACGCCGGATATCAAGGCGCTGTTGGCCGGTAACGACAACATGGCCCTGGGCGCTGTTTCCGCCGTGCGTGCGGCAGGCAAGGCCGGCAAGGTGTTGGTGGTAGGTTACGACAACATTGACGCGATCAAGCCAATGCTCAAGGACGGCCGCGTGTTGGCCACCGCTGACCAGGCCGCCGCCCAGCAAGCCGTGTTCGGTATCCAGAACGCGCTGAAGCTGGTCAAGGGTGAGAAAGTCGATGCCAAAGATGGCGTGATCGAAACCCCGGTCGAACTCGTCATCAAGCAGTAATCCTGGCAGTACCCAACAGCGCCCGCTCGTCCTGAGCGGGCGCCTGGAGATTTTCCTATGTCATCTTCCGCCCCGAACGCTGTCCTCTCGGTCAGCGGTATCGGTAAGACCTATGCCCAACCGGTTCTGTCCGACATCACCCTGACGCTCAATCGCGGGGAAGTGTTGGCTCTGACCGGTGAGAACGGCGCAGGCAAAAGTACCTTGTCGAAGATCATCGGCGGCCTGGTCACGCCCACCACCGGGCACATGCAATTCAACGGTCAGGATTATCGTCCCGCCAGCCGCACCCAGGCCGAAGCCTTGGGCGTGCGCATGGTCATGCAGGAACTCAACCTGCTGCCGACGCTGACCGTGGCTGAAAACCTGTTCCTGGATAACCTGCCGAGCCGCTGTGGCTGGATCAGCCGCAAACAACTGCGCAAAGCCGCGATCGAAGCCATGGCCCAAGTCGGCCTGGACGCGATCGACCCGGACACACTGGTAGGCAGCCTGGGCATTGGTCATCAGCAAATGGTCGAGATCGCTCGTAACCTGATCGGCGACTGCCATGTATTGATCCTCGACGAGCCCACGGCGATGCTTACTGCTCGTGAAGTCGAGATGCTGTTTGAACAAATCACGCGCCTGCAGGCTCGAGGCGTGGCGATCATTTATATTTCGCACCGGCTCGAAGAGTTGGCCCGTGTCGCCCAGCGTATTGCGGTATTGCGCGACGGCAAGCTGGTCTGCGTCGAGCCGATGGCCAATTACAACAGTGAGCAGTTGGTGACCTTGATGGTCGGTCGCGAACTGGGTGAACACATCGATTTGGGCCCGCGCACCATCGGAGGCCCGGCCTTGACCGTGACGGGCCTGACCCGTTCGGACAAGGTCCGCGATGTGTCCTTTGAAGTACGCGCCGGTGAAATCTATGGCATTTCCGGCCTGATCGGCGCCGGCCGCACCGAATTGCTGCGCCTGATTTTCGGCGCCGACCCGGCCGACAGCGGCACCGTGGCCTTGGGTTCGCCGGCCAAGGTGGTGAGCATTCGCTCGCCGGTGGACGCGGTCGGTCATGGTATTGCCCTGATCACCGAAGACCGCAAGGGCGAGGGCCTGCTGCTGACCCAGTCCATCAGCGCCAACATCGCCCTGGGCAACATGCCGGAAATTTCCGGCGGGGGCGTCGTCAACAGCCGTAACGAAACCGCTCTGGCCAAGCGCCAGATCGACGCCATGCGAATCCGCAGTTCCAGCCCGACGCAACTGGTGTCCGAGCTGTCGGGTGGTAACCAGCAGAAGGTGGTGATTGGCCGCTGGCTGGAGCGCGACTGCGCAGTAATGCTGTTCGATGAGCCTACCCGCGGTATCGACGTCGGTGCCAAGTTCGATATCTATGCCTTGCTCGGTGAACTGACCCGCCAAGGCAAAGCGCTGGTGGTGGTGTCCAGTGACCTGCGTGAGCTGATGCTGATCTGTGACCGCATCGGTGTGCTGTCCGCCGGGCGCCTGATCGAGACCTTCGAGCGTGACAGCTGGACCCAGGACGAATTGCTCGCCGCCGCCTTTGCCGGCTATCAGAAACGTGATGCGCTGCTCAACGAAGCAGCACCTAGGAATACCCCATGAAAACAAACATTTCCCCCGGTAAAACTGGCGGCAACTTCTATGGCCTGGGTACTTACCTCGGGCTGGCAGGTGCCTTGCTGGCGATGATTGCGCTGTTCTCGGTGCTCAGCGATCACTTTCTGTCCTATGACACCTTCAGCACCCTGGCCAACCAGATTCCAGACCTGATGGTGCTGGCGGTGGGCATGACCTTCATCCTGATCATTGGCGGCATCGACCTGTCTGTGGGATCGGTACTGGCATTGGCGGCCTCGGCAGTCAGCGTGGCGATCCTGGGCTGGGGCTGGAGCGTGTTGCCCGCCGCTCTGTTGGGCATGGGCTGCGCGGCGTTGGCCGGCACCATCACCGGGTCCATCACGGTGGCCTGGCGCATTCCGTCATTTATCGTATCCCTCGGCGTGCTGGAGATGGCCCGCGGCGTGGCCTACCAGATGACGGGCTCGCGCACCGCTTATATCGGTGACTCGTTTGCCTGGCTGTCCAACCCGATTGCCTTCGGTATTTCCCCGTCGTTCATCATCGCCTTGCTGGTGATCATCGCGGCCCAGTTGGTTCTGACCCGTACGGTCTTCGGCCGCTACCTGATCGGCATCGGCACCAACGAAGAAGCGGTGCGCCTGGCGGGTATCAATCCCAAGCCTTACAAGGTCCTGGTGTTCAGCCTGATGGGCCTGTTGGCCGGTGTGGCGGCGCTGTTCCAGATCTCGCGCCTGGAAGCGGCGGACCCGAATGCCGGTTCGGGCCTGGAGCTGCAAGTGATCGCCGCCGTGGTGATTGGTGGCACCAGCCTGATGGGCGGGCGTGGCTCGGTCATCAGTACGTTCTTCGGGGTGTTGATTATTTCGGTCCTGGCCGCCGGGCTGGCGCAGATTGGCGCGACGGAACCGACTAAACGCATCATTACCGGTGCCGTGATCGTGATCGCCGTGGTCCTTGATACTTATCGCAGCCAGCGCGCCAGTCGGCGGGGCTGAACCATGGCAACGATCAAGGATGTGGCAGCGCTTGCAGGTATTTCCTACACCACCGTGTCCCATGTGGTGAACAAGACGCGCCCAGTCAGCGAGCCGGTACGCATCAAGGTCGAGGCGGCGATCAAGCAGTTGGACTACGTGCCCAGTGCCGTCGCACGCTCGCTCAAGGCCAAGACCACGGCCACCATCGGGCTGCTGGTGCCCAACAGCCTCAACCCGTATTTTGCCGAGCTGGCTCGGGGTATCGAGGATTACTGCGAGCGTAATGGCTATTGCGTGATCCTCTGCAACTCGGATGACGACGCAGAGAAACAGCGCAGTTATTTGCGCGTGTTGCTGGAAAAGCGCGTCGACGGCTTGATCGTCACATCCGTGGGCGGTGATGACAGTGGCCTTGCCGCAGGCTTGAGTGCAGTGCGCACGCCCATGGTGATTGTCGACCGGGCGCTGGATGGGATTGATGTGGACCTGGTGCGCATCGATCACGAAGAGGGCGCTTACCTGGCGACCCGGCACTTGCTGGAATTGGGGCACCGGGACATCGCCTGTATCGGCGGCCCTGGGCATACCCGCGTGGCGCAGATGCGCCTGGCGGGTTACCAGCGTGCATTGCGCGAGGCGGGCATCGAGGTGTTGGCCAGTCGTACCCTGGAAAGCGATTTCACCAGCACGGGCGGGTATGCCGCAGCTGTACAGTTATTATCGCAACACCCGCCCAGCGCGATTTTCGCCAGCAACGATATGATTGGTTTTGGCGTGCTGCGCGCCGCCGCCGAGCGCAATGTGCGGGTGCCGGGCGAGCTGTCGGTGATCGGTTTCGATGACATCCAGATGGGGCGCTACGTCTATCCGGCGCTGACGACGGTCGGCCAGTCGATCCTGCAGTTGGGCGAGACTGCGGCCGAATTATTACTGCAACGAATAGCAACACCCCAACTGCCGATCGATCAACGTATCGTGACGCCCAGTATTGTTTTGCGTGAGTCGACCGCGCCATTGGCTGATGTGTTCGCCCAATACCGCTGAACCGAATTGATGAGTACTGATGTATGCCAGCAAAAGTAGTGGTAATAGGCAGCTTGAACATGGACCTGGTCACCCGCGCCAGTCGCTTGCCGCGTGCCGGTGAAACCCTGATCGGCCAGACGTTCTCCACTGTGCCCGGCGGCAAGGGCGCCAACCAGGCCGTCGCCTCGGCACGCCTGGGGGCGAGTGTCGCAATGGTGGGATGCATCGGTACCGACGCCTATGGCAGCCAATTGCGCGATGCGCTGTTGGTGGAAGGGATCGATTGCCAGGCAGTCAGCACGGTGGACGGCTCCAGCGGTGTGGCGTTGATCGTGGTCGATGACAGCAGCCAGAACGCCATTGTCATTGTGGCCGGCAGCAACGGTGAGCTGACGCCTGCGTCGCTGCGAACGTGCGACGCTGTGCTGCAGGCGGCAGACGTGATCATCTGCCAGCTTGAGGTGCCGATGGAGACCGTTGGGTATGCGCTCAAGCGGGGTCGCGAGCTGGGCAAGACCGTCATCCTCAACCCGGCCCCGGCAAGCGGACCATTGCCCGCTGACTGGTATGCCTCGATCGATTATCTGATCCCCAATGAAAGCGAGGCCAGTGCTCTCAGCGGCGTAGCGGTCGACTCCCTCGACAGCGCCAAGGTCGCCGCGACCGCGCTGATCCAGGCGGGTGCTGGCAAGGTCATCATTACCCTGGGCGCCCAGGGCGCGCTGTTTGCCGACGGCAAGAGCTTTGAGCACCTGGTGGCGCCGAAGGTCAAGGCGGTGGATACCACCGCTGCTGGCGATACCTTTGTCGGTGGCTTTGCCGCCGCGCTGGCCGCGGGCCAGAGCGAAGCCGAGGCGATCCGTTTTGGCCAGGTGGCGGCGGCGTTGTCAGTGACCCGCGCCGGCGCTCAGCCTTCCATTCCTACGCTGCACGACGTACAAGGTTTTGTGCCCGCATGAAAAAGACACCTTTGCTGAATATCGCCCTGTCGCGCGTGATCGCGTCCCTGGGCCACGGTGACATTCTGGTCATCGGCGATGCCGGCCTGCCGGTACCTCCCGGCGTCGAATTGATCGACCTGGCACTGACCCAGGGCATCCCGGACTTCATCAGCACCTTGCGCATCGTGCTTAGCGAAATGCAGGTGGAAAGCCATGTTCTGGCAGAAGAGATCCTGCTGAAACAACCGCCTGCGCTGACCGAGCTTGATGTGCTCACAGAGCAGGCTGCACTGGGCGAGCGACGCCTGCTCAGCCATGACCAATTCAAGCAATTGAGCCGCAATGCCCGCGCTGTGGTGCGCACTGGCGAGTGCCAGCCGTACTGCAATATCGCGCTGGTGTCCGGCGTAACGTTCTAGTGTCCCCCTATGACAAGGAGTGCTTTATGCAACGTGGTCTACCTACCCTGAAAAACCTGTTCCGGAGTGTTCTGCTTTTGTCCGCGCTCACTGCTGCAAGCGCCCAAGCGGCGGAAAAAATCGACCTGATCATCGATACCGACCCGGGTGCCGATGACGTGGTGGCCTTGCTGTTCGCCATGGCCTCGCCGGAGGAGTTGAGCATTCGTGCGCTGACCACCGTCGCCGGCAATGTGCGCCTGGACAAGACCTCCCGCAACGCGCGCCTGGCGCGCGAGTGGGCAGGTCGCGAGGACATCCCGGTGTACGCAGGTGCGCCAGCGCCGTTGTTGCGCAAACCGATCTACGCCGAGAATATCCATGGCAAGGAAGGCATCTCGGGCGTCACGGTGCATGAACCGAAAAAAGGCCTGGCCGAAGGCAATGCCGTCGACTACCTGATCAAGACCCTGAGCAGCGCTAAGCCGCACAGCATCACCATCGCCATGCTCGGCCCGCAGACCAACCTGGCACTGGCACTGACTCAAGCGCCCGAAATCACCCAGGGCATCAAAGAAGTGGTCGTGATGGGCGGGGCCCACTTCAACGGCGGCAATATCACCCCAGTGGCCGAGTTCAACCTGTTCGCCGATCCGGTGGCGGCGGAGATCGTGCTCAAAAGCGGTGTGAAGTTGACCTACCTGCCGTTGGACGTGACTCATAAAGTCCTCACCAGCGACGCCCGCCTGAAGAAGATTGCGGACCTGAACAACAACGCGAGCAAGGTCGTCAGCAGTATTCTGAATGAGTACGTCAAAGGCGATATGGAGCACTACGGCATTCCGGGTGGCCCGGTCCATGACGCTACCGTGGTGGCGTACCTGCTCAAGCCTTCGCTGTTCAGCGGTCGTGAGGCCAATATGGTGGTCGACAGCCGCGAAGGCCCGACCTTCGGCCAGACCATCGTCGATTGGTACGACGGCCTCAAGCAGCCGAAGAATGTGTTCTGGGTTGAGAATGGCGACGCCCAGGGCTTCTTCGATCTGCTGACCGAGCGCCTGGCGCGTCTGAAGTAAGTTAGCGGGGCGGCGCTCGTCGCCCGGTTCTATTCGCGCTCTTGGGCGCCCATGTAGTCGGCCGGGTATTTCTCGAATATCTGGCCGATGAACGCTTGTGCCGCCTGGGTGCCCAGCTCCTTGACCAACAGGTCGATACCAATAATCGCCAGTTCTTCCGGGCTTCCGGGGCTGTAGGAACTTTGCCCTTGGGGCCACTTGGCTTTGATGTCGGCTTGAAGCGTTACGGTGGTCATGGAAATCTCACGGGCTGAAAAATGCGGGGGCAATGCACTGGAACGCCGTTCCAGAGGGGCGCAGTTAAGCATTTTGTACGGCATTTGGCACTGCTACTTAGGCATGAAGCAGCGGCTGTGCGACACTGTTGGCCTTTTAAATGGCCGGGAAACACCGCGTGCAAATCGATTTGAGCAAGCCCGACAACCTGACGCTGGACGCCGTGCGCCAATTGATTGGCAGCGCCAGTGATGACGAACATACCCAGTTGCGGGTGACCAAAGAAGGCATCGCCTACATTTCTTCCGGCGTAGTCGGGGGGGCTGATATCGCTGGCCTGGTGTTTCGCCTGGAGACCTGGGCCAAAGGTTCCGGCTATGTCGGCAACGTGGCGGCCAGCGATGAAGTCTGGGTCATGCAGGTTTTCAACGCGCTGAAGCAGAATTGGCCTACTCCTTCGTCGGACTACATCGATATCTACTGAATACGTTCATATCTAGTCACGATTCACCAAGCGATTGCAGGCCGTGACTCAGGCAGACTTGCCCGCAGGCGGTTAACGTCTTGAAACCAATCGCTTTGAATGCTGTCGCACGATCTCTGTCCACTTTTTATCATAGGAGGCTTCATGCCTTGGAAGCTCGCATCATTCGGTACTTTGTTGGCTGCGCTTGCGTTGGCGGGTTGCAGTACCCCGGGTGCCTCTGAGCCAGGCAAAGCTGCCACTGTGACCGATGCCGGTCATAGCCGCTGTGAGTCGAAGGCCGCAGAGTTCGCCATCGGCCAGAAAGCCTCGCCCCAGTTGCTGGAGCAAGCACGCACGCGTGCTGGCGCGCAGAATGCACGCATCCTCAAGCCCAATGACATGGTCACGCTGGAGTATCGCTCTGACCGCCTGAACCTGAACACCGACGACAATCTGGTGATCAACCGGGTTAACTGCGGCTGATACGGCTTTTGCATCGCCCATAAAAAACCCCGTCACATGGACGGGGTTTTTTTAGCTCAGCGGAGAATTACTCGCCGCGAACCTGTGCAGCTTGCATACCCTTTTGGCCTTTCTCAGCCACGAAGGAAACGGTTTGGCCTTCTTTCAGGCTTTTGAAACCGTCGCTTTCGATAGCTTTGAAGTGTACGAACAGGTCGTCACCGCCACCTTGAGGAGTGATGAAGCCGAAGCCTTTTTCATCGTTGAACCATTTAACGGTGCCGGTTTGGCGATTAGACATGGTGTATCTCCAAGAAACATATATTTTCAGTAGTGCTGTGCTGCTCAGGCCAACTGGGCACACAGGGCTATCATAGTCGAAATGTTCGGCTTGGGAGCCCCCCCAAGGCACTGTTTGCTAATCAATCGCTTTGCGTTTGACCCGTTTTTGGGCTGAAAGCCCCGATTTACGGGGCTTTGCGACGAAATATCAGCTGTTAAAAAAAGCCGTAAAACCTGCATAATTTGTGTGAAATGGCAGTTTTCAGGCCGTTTTTTCAGCGAAATGACCGTCGAATCATCAGCCAATCCTACTTTTTCTTCATCACTTTGCAGGACGAAATAGCCGCGACTGCTTTGTTTCTAAGCTCCGGGCTGGCGTTCTGGTTGGTCATCAATTCCTTGATCTCGGCAGTGCTCAATTCGGCATTGATCTTGTCAGCGCCACATTCACAGTGGGCTTTGGCAGTTTTGACGTCCACGTTCCGGCTGGCGGCGGCACTGCAGTCGCTGACGAAGGCGTCACGGGCGCCAACTGGCCAGTTGGAAGGGGCTGCAGCCTGCGCGCCGAGGGAAAGGAGGCTCAGGGTAGCGGCGACAGCGAGGGTAGAGGTAAAACGCATCATGGGATGCTCCTTTGGGTCGAGGACGAACGGCGATTCTCAGTGGCTTTGAGGCCCTGCGTACAGCTCAAGTTCACTTTTGCAGCTATAAAGCCATGAATTGCTATTTACCCAGCGCTTGGCCGACGCGATGACCGTTCATCTGTGCTAGCATCCTTGCCTGGCTATTTCCGGGCGCGCCATTTGCCGCCTTGCCAGGTTCTTTTTGTTCACTCCAGTCACTCTGGTTCGATTATCGGTTGGCCGAAAGGCTCCTGCCGCTGTAAGGCAGGCGTTCATTATTGAGCGGCCTGGTGTTGGATCTTGTACTGGCTCATCCCAACCCACGTGACCTTTGGTAGGGGTCACCACTAGGAGAGGAGGCGCCATGCCAACTATTACTCTTCCCGACGGCAGTCAGCGTTCATTCGATCATCCGGTTTCCGTAGCCGAGGTCGCCGCATCCATTGGTGCTGGCCTGGCCAAGGCCACCGTGGCCGGCAAGGTCGACGGCAAGCTGGTTGACGCCAGCGACCTGATCACCAGCGACGCCAGCCTGCAAATCATCACGCCCAAGGATCAAGAGGGGCTGGAGATCATTCGCCACTCTTGCGCGCACTTGATTGGCCATGCGGTCAAGCAACTGTATCCAACCGCCAAGATGGTGATCGGCCCGGTCATTGAAGAAGGCTTCTATTACGACATCGCCTATGAGCGTCCTTTTACTCCGGACGACCTGGCGGCCATCGAGCAGCGCATGCACGCGCTGATCGAAAAAGATTATGACGTCATCAAGAAAGTCACCCCGCGTGCCGAAGTGATCGACGTGTTTACTGCACGTGGCGAGGACTACAAGCTGCGTCTGGTAGAAGACATGCCGGACGAGCAGGCCATGGGGCTGTACTACCACGAAGAATATGTGGATATGTGCCGTGGCCCGCACGTGCCGAACACGCGCTTTCTCAAATCGTTCAAGCTGACCAAGCTCTCCGGTGCCTACTGGCGCGGTGACGCCAAGAACGAACAGCTGCAACGGATCTACGGCACGGCCTGGGCTGACAAGAAGCAACTGGCCGCCTATATCCAGCGCATCGAAGAAGCTGAAAAACGCGATCACCGCAAGATCGGCAAGCGCCTCAACCTGTTCCACCTTCAGGAAGAAGCGCCGGGCATGGTGTTCTGGCACCCGAATGGCTGGACCCTGTACCAGGTGCTTGAGCAGTACATGCGCAAGGTGCAGCGCGAAAACGGTTACCTGGAGATCAAGACTCCCCAGGTGGTTGATCGCAGCCTGTGGGAGAAATCCGGGCACTGGGCCAACTACGCCGACAACATGTTCACCACCCAGTCGGAAAACCGCGACTACGCCATCAAGCCGATGAACTGCCCATGCCACGTGCAGGTATTCAATCAGGGCCTGAAGAGCTACCGCGAGTTGCCGATGCGCCTGGCCGAGTTCGGTGCCTGCCACCGTAACGAACCATCGGGTGCGCTGCACGGCATCATGCGGGTGCGTGGCTTCACCCAGGACGACGCCCACATCTTCTGCACCGAAGAGCAGATGCAGGCCGAGTCCGCAGCGTTCATCAAGCTGACCATGGACGTTTATCGCGATTTCGGCTTTACCGAAGTCGAGATGAAGCTGTCCACTCGTCCGGAAAAACGCGTCGGTTCCGACGAACTATGGGATCGCGCCGAAGCGGCATTGGCCGCTGCGCTTGACAGTGCGGGCCTTGCGTACGATCTGCAGCCGGGTGAGGGCGCGTTCTACGGTCCGAAGATCGAGTTCTCGCTCAAAGATTGCCTTGGCCGTGTCTGGCAGTGTGGTACCCTGCAGCTCGATTTTAACCTGCCGATCCGTCTGGGAGCCGAATACGTCTCCGAAGACAACAGCCGTAAACACCCGGTTATGCTGCACCGGGCGATCCTCGGTTCGTTCGAACGGTTCGTCGGTATCCTGATCGAGCACTACGAGGGCGCGTTCCCAGCGTGGCTGGCTCCGACCCAGGCAGTGATCATGAATATCACTGATAAACAGGCAGATTTTGCCGCTGAAGTTGAAAAAACTCTCAACGAAAGCGGATTTCGTGCCAAGTCCGACTTGAGAAATGAAAAGATCGGCTTTAAAATCCGCGAGCATACTTTGCTCAAGGTTCCCTATCTTTTGGTTATCGGAGATCGGGAAGTCGAGATGCAGACTGTCGCTGTGCGTACTCGTGAAGGTGCTGACCTGGGCTCGATGCCCGTCGCCCAGTTCGCTGAGTTCCTCGCGCAAGCGGTTTCCCGGCGTGGTCGCCCAGATTCGGAGTAATTATTATTAAGCGTGAAATGAGACAAGATAAACGAGCTGCACCGAAAGCCCCGATCAACGAGAATATCTCGGCACGCGAGGTTCGGTTAATTGGCGCTGATGGCGAGCAGATTGGCATCGTCTCGATTGATGAAGCGCTTCGTATTGCAGAAGAGTCCAAGCTGGACCTGGTGGAAATCTCCGCCGATGCAATCCCACCTGTTTGTCGGGTGATGGACTACGGCAAATCGATCTTCGAAAAGAAGAAGCAGGTTGCCGCAGCGAAGAAGAACCAGAAGCAGATTCAAGTAAAAGAAATCAAGTTTCGTCCAGGGACGGAGGAAGGGGATTACCAGGTAAAACTGCGCAACCTGGTACGTTTCCTGAGTGATGGGGACAGGGCCAAGGTATCCTTGCGATTCCGCGGCCGTGAGATGGCCCACCAGGAGCTGGGGATGGAACTCCTCAAGCGGGTTGAAGCTGACCTGCTGGAGTACGGTTCGGTCGAACAGCATCCTAAGATGGAAGGACGCCAGCTTATTATGGTCATCGCCCCGAAAAAGAAGAAGTAATCAACAGGGCACGGCAGGCCTTCTGATTATGTTTATCAACTGAATGCGGAGTACCGAACATGCCAAAGATGAAAACTAAAAGTGGTGCTGCTAAGCGGTTTCTGAAAACTGCTAACGGCATCAAGCACAAGCACGCTTTCAAGAGCCACATCCTGACCAAAATGTCGACCAAGCGTAAGCGTCAACTGCGCGGTAGCAGCTTGCTGCATCCGTCTGACGTGGCAAAAGTCGAGCGCATGCTGCGCCTTCGTTAATTTTGGTTCAAGAATAGAGGAAGTAACTCATGGCTCGTGTAAAGCGTGGCGTCATGGCCCGTAAGCGTCACAAAAAAATTCTGAAACTCGCTAAAGGCTACTACGGCGCGCGTTCACGCGTATTCCGTGTTGCCAAGCAAGCGGTAATCAAGGCAGGCCAATACGCCTACCGTGACCGTCGTCAGAAAAAACGTCAGTTCCGCGCTCTGTGGATCGCTCGTATCAACGCCGGTGCACGTGTTAACGGTCTGTCCTACAGCCGTTTCATCGCTGGCCTGAAAAAAGCGTCCATCGAAATCGACCGTAAGGTTCTGGCTGAACTGGCCGTGAACGAAAAAGCGGTGTTTGCTGCGATTGTCGAGAAAGCTAAAGCCTCCTTGGCTTAAGTACCCCCGACAGTCACCCTGGGCTACTCCTGTGGCCCAAGGTGGTAAACGTCATAAATAGGGGAAGAGCCTTCAAGCTCTTCCCCTATTTTGTATCTGGAGTCTGTACATGGAAAACCTGGACGCGCTCGTCGCCCAAGCCCTTGAGGCTGTGCAAAGCGCTGAAGATGTAAATGCCCTGGAGCAAATCCGGGTTCACTACCTTGGCAAGAAAGGTGAATTGACTCAGGTGATGAAGACCCTGGGAAATCTGCCCGCTGAAGAGCGTCCGCAAGTCGGTGCGCTGATCAACGTCGCCAAGGAGCGTGTCACAGAGGTTCTCAATGCGCGCAAGGCGTCGCTCGAGGAGGCCGATCTTGCGGCCAAGCTCGCCGCCGAGTCCATTGACGTGACCTTGCCTGGTCGTGGCCAGGCGTCGGGCGGTCTGCATCCGATCACCCGGACTCTGGAACGTATCGAACAGTTCTTCACCCACATCGGCTACGGCATTGCCGAAGGCCCTGAGGTCGAAGACGACTACCACAACTTCGAGGCGCTCAACATCCCAGGCCATCACCCGGCCCGGTCGATGCACGACACCTTCTATTTCAACGCCAACATGCTGCTGCGCACCCATACCTCGCCGGTACAGGTCCGCACCATGGAAGCGAACAAGCCGCCGATCCGCATTGTCTGCCCAGGCCGTGTGTACCGTAGCGACTCGGATATCACCCATTCGCCGATGTTCCACCAGGTCGAAGGCCTGCTGGTTGATCGCGATATCAATTTCGCCGACCTCAAAGGCACCATCGAAGAGTTCCTGCGGGTGTTCTTCGAAAAAGAGTTGGCGGTACGTTTCCGTCCTTCGTTCTTCCCGTTCACCGAGCCATCCGCCGAAGTCGACATGGAATGCGTGATGTGCAGCGGTAAAGGCTGCCGCGTGTGCAAGCAGACCGGCTGGCTGGAAGTGATGGGCTGCGGCATGGTTCACCCCAACGTGCTGCGCATGTCCGGGATTGATCCGGAAGAGTTCTCGGGCTTTGCCTTCGGCATGGGCGTTGAGCGTCTGGCCATGCTGCGTTACGGCGTGAACGACTTGCGTCTGTTCTTCGACAACGACTTGCGGTTCCTCGCGCAATTTCGCTAGTCGTAACGAATCTTTAGGAGAGCAGGATGAAATTCAGTGAACAATGGCTGCGTGGCTGGGTAAGCCCGCAGGTAGATCGCGACGAGCTGGTTGCTCGTCTGTCGATGGCCGGTCTTGAGGTCGATAGCGTTACGCCGGCCGCCGGTGTTTTCAGTGGCGTGGTGGTGGGCGAGGTGTTGAGCACCGAGCAGCACCCGGATGCCGACAAATTGCGTGTGTGCCAGGTCAGCAACGGCTCGGAAACCTTTCAGGTCGTGTGCGGAGCGCCTAATGTGCGCCCGGGCCTGAAGATCCCGTTCGCTATGATCGGCGCCCAGTTGCCGGGCGACTTCAAGATCAAGAAGGCCAAGCTGCGTGGCGTTGAATCCAACGGCATGCTGTGCTCCCAGGCCGAGCTGCAAGTGGGTGAGGGCAATGATGGCCTGATGGAGCTGCCGGCCGACGCGCCAGTGGGTCAGGACATCCGTGTTTACCTGGAACTGGAAGACGCCAGCATTGAGGTCGACCTGACCCCCAACCGCGGCGACTGCCTGTCCCTGGCTGGCCTGGCCCGTGAAGTGGGCGCGCTGTACAACGCACCTGTCGCTCGTCCAGTGGTCGCTGGCGTACCGGCGGTACACGACGAAGTACGCTCGATTGAGGTACTGGCACCAAACGCCTGCCCGCGTTACCTGGGGCGTGTGATCCGTAACGTGGACCTGTCCAAGCCAACCCCGCTGTGGATGGTCGAGCGCCTGCGTCGTGCCGATGTACGCAGCATCGACGCCGCCGTCGACATCACCAACTACGTGATGCTGGAACTCGGCCAGCCGTTGCATGCGTTTGATCTTGCCGAAATCAATGGCGGCATCCGCGTGCGTATGGCCGAAGAAGGCGAGAAGCTGGTGCTGCTCGATGGCCAGGAAGTCAGCCTGCGTGCCGACACTCTGGTCATCGCCGACCACACACGTGCCCTGGCAATTGCCGGCGTGATGGGTGGCGAGCACAGCGGTGTATCCGCGACCACCCGTGACGTATTCCTTGAAAGCGCGTTCTTCGACCAGATCGCGATCGCTGGCAAGGCTCGTTCCTACGGCCTGCACACCGATGCGTCGCACCGCTACGAGCGTGGCGTGGACTGGAAACTCGCCCGTGAAGCCATGGAGCGCGCTACCGGCCTGCTGCTGGAAATCACCGGTGGTGAAGCCGGCCCGATTACCGAAACCGTCAACGAACAGTTCCTGCCGTCGATTGCGCCGATCACCCTGCGTGCCAAAAGCGTTGAGCAGATGCTTGGCCTGGTCATCGAGCCGGCTGAAATCGAGCAACTGCTGTCCGCGCTCGGCCTGGGTATTTCTGCGGGCGGGGAAGGGCAGTGGCAAGTTGCAGTACCTAGCCATCGCTTCGACATCAGCCTGGAAGTCGACCTGATCGAAGAGCTGGCGCGCCTGTACGGCTACAACCGTCTGCCGGTTCGCTATCCGCAAGCACGCCTGGCGCCGCAACCCAAGGCCGAAGCGCGTGCGCACCTGCCTGAACTGCGTCGCCTGCTGGTGGCCCGTGGTTACCAGGAAGCCGTGACCTATAGCTTCATCGATCCAAAGCAGTTTGAGTTGTTCAACCCTGGTGTTGAACCGCTGTTGCTGGCCAACCCGATCTCCAACGATATGGCCGCCATGCGTACGTCGCTGTGGCCGGGCCTGGTGAAGGCACTTTCCCACAACCTGAACCGCCAGCAAGACCGCGTGCGTCTGTTCGAAAGCGGCTTGCGTTTCGTCGGCCAGCTTGATGGCTTGAAGCAAGAGCCGATGCTGGCGGGCGTCGTCTGCGGCAGCCGTCTGCCCGAAGGCTGGGCGCAAGGCCGTGAGGTCGTGGACTTCTTCGACGTCAAGGCAGACGTGGAAGCGGTGCTCGGCTTTGCCGGTGCGTTGGACGCCTTTACGTTCGTGCCGGGTAGCCACCCAGCCTTGCATCCAGGCCAGACTGCACGTATCGAGCGTGAAGGTCGCCTGGTGGGCTTTGTGGGCGCCATTCACCCAGAACTGTCGAAAACCTTGGGGCTGGACCGTCCAGTCTTCGTGTTTGAGCTAGTCTTGGCTGAAGTTGCGTCGGGCAAGATGCCTAAATTCAGCGAGTTGTCGCGCTTCCCTGAAGTGCGTCGCGACCTGGCCCTGATAGCCGACCGTGAAGTCGCCGCCACTGCGGTTCTGGATGTAATCCGTGAAAATGCAGGGGAATGGCTGACAGACCTCAGGCTATTTGACGTCTATCAGGGTAAAGGCATTGATCCGCATAGAAAAAGCCTTGCAGTTGGCTTGACCTGGCAGCATCCATCGCGCACTCTTAATGACGATGAGGTGAATACCACGACGCAAAATATCCTCACCTCGCTCGAACAAAGGTTGAACGCCACGTTAAGGAAGTGACGTATGGGGGCTTTGACGAAAGCTGAGATGGCGGAACGTCTGTACGAAGAGTTGGGTCTGAACAAGCGCGAGGCCAAGGAATTGGTCGAGCTGTTTTTTGAAGAGATCAGACACGCTCTGGAAGACAACGAACAGGTCAAATTGTCCGGTTTCGGCAATTTTGACCTGCGAGACAAACGCCAGCGGCCTGGCCGCAATCCAAAAACGGGAGAAGAAATCCCGATCACGGCTCGCCGTGTGGTCACCTTTCGTCCAGGGCAGAAGTTGAAGGCCCGAGTTGAGGCTTATGCTGGAACCAAGTCATAACGACGAGCTACCCGTCATCCCAGGCAAGCGCTACTTCACCATCGGTGAAGTCAGCGAGCTGTGTGCGGTAAAACCGCACGTGCTGCGCTATTGGGAGCAGGAGTTTCCTCAACTCAACCCCGTCAAACGCACCGGGAACCGTCGGTATTATCAGCGCCAGGACGTGCTGATGATCCGACAGATCCGTGCGTTGCTGTACGACCAGGGGTTCACCATCAGCGGCGCACGCCAGCGTATGTCCGGTGATGAAGCCAAAGACGACACCACCCAATACAAGCAACTGATCCGCCAGATGATCTCCGAATTGGAAGATGTACTGGTGGTGCTGAAAAAATGATTCAAGCTTTAAAAATACTTCCACATTTCAAAAGCTTGCGGTATATTCCGGTTCGCTTCGTTAAGAAGCGAACCCAGTAACACGCCTAGTCGGGGCGTAGCGCAGTCCGGTAGCGCACTAGCATGGGGTGCTAGGGGTCGAGTGTTCGAATCACTCCGTCCCGACCATTATTCCTGAGTAAAATCAGACACTTAAGCCGATCAGACAGATCGGCTTTTTTGTGCCTGCGCAAAACCCGCGCAAAACTATCCGGTGATTTCGCTAATATTCACGTCCGGCATCGCCTCGGACCAGATGATTTCCTCGTGGTCTCGCTGGTAGTTTTGGTCATGCCCTCACTCGCATGGCCTGCGATCGTCTGCCCGTCCTTTCCGGTTTCTTTCAGCACTCGCGTCAAATACCGCTCCTCAATCTGCGTCCAGTGTCCTTTGTCTGTGCCTGCTTATGTTTCAGCCGGGCCGACTTGCAGTACACAAGGGTATGGTGAAAGGGCCATCTGGGCGAGCAGTCGGAGCGGGAGGCTAACTGCGCGCTGATGTGGCTCTATGAGAGCGGAACGTCCGGATCGATCAATGACGTGGCACTGCGGCAGCACAGACGCTACGCCTGTGTCACCACAACTTTTTCACGGGTGTGTCGTGAGGATGCCCAGTCAGATACTGGGCGCTGCCCCAGGCTCGCTCCGAGCAGCACAAGCGCTTGACCAGCAAGTAGTAGTTCGCAACCCAGGATCAAAAACACACCAAGGAATTGTCTGACGCCCAGCGTAACCAGGGCGCCTGCGCGACCAGCTTGCTATTGCTGATCTCCGGCTGGCTGTCAGTTTTCCTCTGGGATTCAGTCATTGGCTGCAATGAGCTTGACACCCCTAGCGCCGTTAATGGTTCATGCTGCTTGTCGAGTAAAGCTTGGCTAAAAGATCATGAAGGCGGCGACCAAGGAGTGATCGCGTTGCGGGCGTGTCAGGCTTACGCTAGGGAAATATCTCACTGGGGAAAACTCTTCTTTGACGTTTGTGCTGTATGTATGTACAGTTCTGATGTGGTTAAGGATGACCACTAAACAAGGAGAAAAACATGTCCATGTACTACGCGACGCCCTATGTATTCACCCCAAGCGCTACGCTCGATAACGGTCCACAGCTTAGGTCCATCATCCAGGCAGGTTATCGCTGGATTCAAATTAACCGCGACGTGTGCCCGATCAAGACTACGGTTCCTTTGAATAAGGCAGATCTAACCCCGATTCATGGCCTGGTTATTGAGCCTGCACCAGGCATTGATAAGGTGCTAATTGACTCGAGCGGGGTTGGTCGAAATCCTGAAGTTCCTACTGATCCAAGCTATGCCGCATTTGATTATCAAGGGAAGGTCCGCCCAGCAAGCTTTTTAACTCGGGAAGCTTTTCTGAATCAAAATGAAATTTTTGTCGATGACCCGACAAAATATGTTGCCGGTGATTGGATTGTAATTTCCGATGCGTCCACGGACTTTGATACACAGCCGCTTCCACTTGATGGCCCTATGGAGGTTCGTCAAGTCATTAGGGTATTTAGCGAATCCTTGGTTATCAACAATGCCCTAAAAAAAGGGCATCCTAATGGAGCCATCGTAGCTACGTGCGTACCAATTCGTAACGTGATTATTCGAGGTCTTGAGTTCACTGGGAACTCGGCTGTTGGAGTTCATGTTCATTATGCGCAGCACTGCACATTTCAAGACATTACGTCTGTCGATTGGCGTGGCCGCTCTCTAGTTCTTATCGATAATGGCGGAAGCAATAACTCTGTTATTGATTGCTATTGTTCTGGCACTGAGCCAGGGGCCGGTCCTACGCAAAATGCTTGGGGCGTAGTTATGGAGGGGCAAGATTCATCTCGCATGGTTAATAGCGGCGGTGAGCTTTGCGGTAATGGCAGCGCAATGAATTACTGTATTGATAGCGTAGCTGTTGATGCAAGAGCCCGCAGGAATAATGTAAATGTCGGCGTATATACCCAATCTATTCGAAGTGGTTATATTCGGCCGAGGACAGAGCTTCCTCTAATTCTTGATACTTACGAGAGTCCAGAGAACGTTGATTGCTTTATCTTTAGCAAGCAGGATTTTTCATAAGCTGTAGCTGTGTGATGAATCGGTTCGCCTCTCAATGTTTCGATATCATTTAAGAGGAGACACGAAGAAGGTCAAAACTTGACCTTCTTCGCTCAAAAATATTCCCTGAATAGCTTTTTTACTCCCCCACCAGACGCCTTCCCTAAGACTGGCGTTCTTAGCCTCGCGTGAGGTGCTCGTAAAGACGATACGTTTTTATTTAAGCTGGCTGGCCGGATGGAATGAGGCATGGGTCAGGGAGAGCGTTCTTGGAGATGCTTTTGTGGAGGTTTAAATTGACAGCATGTCGCCAATAGAAGCCCACTATTAGCAAGAATATAGGACCTGTAGATGGTGAGGAAAGACCATCTTGAAACATATTAAACACTGTAAAGAACGGTATGATTATCACCATCATCGCAATATAAAATCGTTTTTGGTATTCGTCTTCTTGTTGTGCTTTAAAGAATGGTTTTATTATTTTCCAGAGAAATATTAAGTAAAATATTCCCGCTATCCCTCCCATCTTCCAAAGCGCTCCTAAATATTGGTTGTGGGGAGTGTATCCAGATGTAGTAACGTCATTGTCGAAGTAGCCGAGTTCTGAATCGAAAATACCATATCCGCTAAAGCCAGTACCGAATAACGGGCTCTTAATCAGGTCTTCAATTAGTATCACATACAAACCTAATCGTCCAGACGATACGCCATCCCAGTTTCCAGAGTATATGTTGTCTATCATGATTAATATTTTTGCAAACAGTTCAGAGAAGTAGTCTGAAAATAATATTACAATGGTGGCGCAAGAAAATAGAGAAAAGACTATATAAAAGAATACTTTTATTGTTCTGCGGGGTGTCATCTTTCCAGCAAAAAAACAGCACAGGCAGCTAACGACCAACCCGAGCGCAGCTTGTCGTGATCCGCTGCCTAACACTAAAATCAAGCTGCACATCATTCCAATATATGAAACTAATCGTAAGCTTCTTTTTGGTTTCATTATTACGCCAAGTGACAGGCAAATCATGAATGCCACTGAGAAAAATACAGCGATACCATTAATTCCATTGCTTCCGTGAAATTTCAGGCCAAAAAATGTTGGGTCAAATACCCCACCATAAATGACCTCTCCCGGAATACGTTCAAACTCAACAAATGTCGTCACATGTCCCTTGAATAAAATCGCATCAATTGTTGCTGCAAACGCAGTGGCGGTAATAAAGTAGATGAGATTTCTGTTGAATTTTTCGGGGTTAAAATTGACTTCTGCTAAGCTTCGTCCCAGTAAGTATATTAAGTAAGGTTTGAAAAAGAAGGCCATGGAAAGAAGTGCTCTTGTTATGTTTCCCGGCTGGAAGAATAGTTGTATGTAAATTATCGAGATGAGTGAAAAAGCTATGCTAGTCAAAAGCCATTTGTTCGCTTTCTGATAAATAAATAGTACGTAGGGTAGCGCAATTAGGCATAGGCCGTCGGAGGGGGCTATTTCGACACCAAGAGCTGGAACAAATATCCGTAACGGAACGCACAGTAAAATAGCTGAAATAAATAACAGCATTCTTCACGAACCTTATGTTGGAATTTCCAAATAAAACGCACTGTACGGACTCGTCTCGCAAACGCCGATTTTACAAATCGGCGGTGCCTGATTTTGGAGACGGTAGCCCGCGTTCGCAAAAGCAATCCTACGCATGATGATTCCTTTGTATTGCATTAATCGAGGTCCGTTCGAATCACAGTGACTGTAGACGTGTTTTGAAATTGCGGCAGGGCATTCGGTAAATTTCGTTCGGCAGGACGCCGAGGGAGGGTGGATCGTTCCAGAACTAAAGGCGCACCCCTTGTAGAGTGCAGTCTCCAGCCCTGTCATTTCCTTGAGGTAATGGAGCGCTTTGCGCTTCGGTGGGGCGGTTTTTGAGAGGAGTTCCAAAACTTGGAGGGTTAGCGGTTGCGCCAGGCTCGCCTGTCAATCGCCGCCTCCATCACCGCCGACGGAGCCAGCGCCATAATGGCTGTGCATGCCTACCAAGCCTACGGCACCGACTATGTCGGCGTTAAATGACGTTCCGCAGCTTAATGAAGCGCGGGTGTTGCTTGAATTGTAGGCACAGAAAATTTGGAGACACTCTGAATCCAGTAGCGGCGGTATTTGGTCTGGTCGGGAGGTACAGGTTTTTGGCGAGACCATGAGTGCTCAGTGTTCAGCGCCTCTCGGTAAGCCTGCCATTCCTTTGCTTCTGCAATATCGGCTGCACTTTTTTGGTCATCGAACCAACCCAAAATGTACACCTCCCCTTGATCGGCTCCATGTTCTACGAGTAGGTAAATGTCTTTCATAATCTAAATCCGCTGAAGCGTTTCTCAATTTCCCGGTAAAGGGAGTTTGATCGGGGTATCGGCCCAAACCCTGGTTAGTTTAGGTGGCTTTCACTAGCGCGTGTGCACTGTGAGAGGTTGATCCAGAGGAAGAGTCAGCTCACAGTCATTGTTTCGTACGTTGCCCACGGCTGTGCCTACCTTAATGCGTGAGGTCGACGGATCGGCCGCCCCAAGTCGAGATTTTCGCGCAGCGTGGTGCCGGTGTATTCGCGACGAAGCAAGCCGCGCCTCTGTAACTCAGGAACGACCAAGCCGGCAAAATCCTCGGCATGCCGGTCAAACTGTTGCGCCCCAACAACGCCACTCCCACCTCGGGTTCGACCAGCGCCTGGAACGCTTTGAATTTGGCCTGGGCCGAAAGCTTCGGTTTGCCCCACCACCACAAACACGCCCGGTATGATTTTCAGCGAATCGGCCTCGCGCCCGTATTGGCCCAGGCGACCGTTGAGGTCGCTATAGAAGGCCTGCGCGTCGGCCAGTGAGGTCTGCGCGACTGCCGGAGAGGTGATCCAGCGAGGCGAATTTGCGCGCTATGTGGTACGGCTCGTTATAGCTGGTGGTAGCGGTTGCGATCAGGCCGATCGCCTTCGTACAAAACAGTGCAGTGGGCGACTTCAGCGAATTGGAGCGGCGCGATGGGTTTACCGCGACCCTCTCCGAGTTGGGTGTGCAGCCGTGGGTCTTTGTGCCGGACGCCGACCGTGCGCCCTTCGAAGCGGGCAAGCAGGCCATGGAAGCGCTGATGGGGCAGGCGGTCACGCCCGACGCGATTTTCTTCGCCAACGACAACCTCGCCGCCGGCGGTTTGCTCGCCCGTCAACGCGCCGGGCTGAGCATCCCCCAGGGTGCGCCTTATTGGGATTTGGCGACTACCCGTTTGCCCACATGTTGCTGCCCAGCCTCAGCACCCTCCAGCCACCCGCGTTGGAGATCGGCGTACTCGCCGCCACACGCGTCCTGCAACGTCTGGGCGTATTAGCCACCAATGAGGAAGTCAAACGCTTGAATCTTTTGCACTGTCAGTTAATTGAAAGAGAGAGCACCTGATGACCCGCCGTTATGGCTAATTGCAACTAGTGGCTATTGGCTGCTAACGCTCTAAATCAGTGCATTTAGCAATGTTTTGTATTTAATTACCCCCTTATCCGGAACTAGGGCTATAACTTCCAGTCGATACACCCGGCTAACGCCTGCCTGGGCTATGGCGAACTAATGGCATTGTTCGGTAGTTCTAAATAGCCATACTTTTCGCAACGTTAGATATTCCTCAATGATGTCGTCAGTGCCCATCGATGCTTGCAAGATGCAGATCCCGCATACCGACCAAGTGTGCGCGTGGCTGATGCAGCACGCCGGGCTCAAAATCGCTGATCTGGAACGCGCCCAGCGTTTATCCACTGAGCCTGGCGACCTGCTCGGTTTACTCACGCGCCTGGGCCTGGTGTCCGAAGTCGAACTGGCTCGCGCCTGGGCCGATTTGCTGGATGCGCCACTGCTGCTGGCTGACGCGGCGCCGCCGTTGCTCGATCCGCTTCCCGTGCTCACCGAGCGCTTTATGCGTCATTACCAGGTCGTGCCGATGGGTTGGCATCAGGGCGGGTTGCGCGTAATGGCCGCCAACCCGGCGCAGTGGTATCCGTTCCAGGCCCTGGCGTATGCCTGTGAGGTGCCGGTCTGGCTGGCCGTCGGTTCGCGTAATGATGTCGAGACGCTGATCGAGCGCTATTACGGCCAGGGCCGTTCCGCCATGGGCAGCCTGATCGAAAACCTCGATGAGCAGGGCGGCGTGCTGGAGGACATCGAACACCTCAAGGACATGGCTTCCGAAGCGCCAGTGATTCGCCTGGTCAATCTGATCCTGCAGCGCGCGGTGGAACAGCGCGCTTCGGATATCCATATCGAACCCTTCGAAAACCAACTCAAGGTGCGCTACCGCATCGACGGCGTGCTGCACGACGCCGAAGCACCGCCTGCCAGTTCGTCGGCGGCGGTGATCTCGCGGGTGAAGATCATGGCGCGCCTGGACATTGCCGAACGGCGCCTGCCCCAGGACGGGCGCATCATGCTGCGCATCCAGGGCAAAGCGTTGGACCTGCGGGTGTCCACGGTGCCCACCAGCTTTGGCGAGTCGGTGGTGATGCGCCTGTTGGACCGGCAAACCGTGCAATTCGATTTCCCCAGCCTGGGCTTTGATGGCCCGCGCCTGGCGGCCTTCCAGGATCTATTGGCGCGGCCTCACGGCATCCTGTTGGTCACCGGGCCTACGGGCTCGGGCAAAACCACCACGCTTTATACCGCGTTGTCGCAGCTCAACACGGCTGAACGCAAGATCATTACCGTGGAAGACCCGGTGGAATACCAGCTTGAAGGGATTAACCAGATCCAGGTCAAGCCGGCCATCGGCCTGGACTTTGCCGGAGCGCTGCGCGCCATCGTGCGCCAGGACCCGGACGTGATCATGATCGGCGAAATCCGCGACCTTGAAACTTGCCGCATTGCCGTACAGTCCTCCCTCACGGGTCACTTGGTGCTCTCAACCCTGCACACCAACAGCGCCGCTGCGAGCATCACGCGCTTGCTGGACATGGGCGTGGAGAGCTACCTGATTGCCTCCACGGTCAGCGGTATTCTCGCGCAGCGCCTGGTGCGGCGCCTGGACCCTGCCACGCGGGTTGCCTTCCAGGCCCCAGCGGAATTGATCAAGGAGCACGGCCTGGATCGCCTGACCGAGCAGCGTCCCATCCTGCTTTACCGCGGTGACTATCACGGCCGCAGTGCCCTCACTGAGTTGTTGGTAATGAACGACGAGTTGCGTGGCCTGCTGATGGGCCACGCCGACGCCGCCAGCCTCGAGCACGCCGCCCGCCGCGCCGGTTTGCGCACCTTGTATGAAGACGGTTTGCGCCAGGCCCTGGCCGGTGTGACGTCCCTGGAAGAAGTACTGCGTGTCACCCGTGGAGATGACGTGTGAGCCTGTTCAAGTTCCGTGCCCTGGACAGCCAGGGCGTGGCCCAGAACGGCACGTTGCAGGCCATTGACCAGGCGGCTGCTGTCGCCGCCTTGCATCAGCGCGGGTGGTTGCTGCTGCACATCGAAACGGCCAGCAGCCCCTTGTTGCGCCAGGCACGCGGGCAGTTGAAGGGCGCCGCGCTGGTGAGTTTCACCCAGCAGTTGGCCACGTTATTGGGCGCCGGCCAGCCCCTCGAACGCGCTTTAAACCTGTTGCTCAAGCAAGCCCGCCATCCTGAGGTGCGGGCCTTGATCGAGCGTATCCGCGACCAGGTCAAGGCCGGCAAACCGCTGTCGGCTGCGCTGGAGGAGGAGGGCGGCACGTTTTCCCCGCTGTACCTGAGCATGGTGCGCGCCGGTGAAGCCGGCGGGGCGTTGGAAGGTACCCTGCGCCAGCTCAGCGACTACCTGGAGCGTAGCCAGTTGCTGCGCGGCGAGGTGATCAATGCGCTGATCTACCCGGCGTTCCTGGTGGTGGGTGTACTGGGTTCCCTGGCGCTGTTGCTGGCCTATGTGGTGCCGCAATTCGTGCCGATTTTTCAGGACCTTGGCGTACCGATTCCACTGATCACCCAGGTGATCCTGGCGCTCGGCGAGTTCCTCGGCGCCTATGGCCTGGTGGTGCTGGCCGGGTTGTCGATCAGTGGATGGATCCTGGCGGCGCGCTTGCGCGACCCCCTCCGCCGTGAGCGTTACGACCGTTACCTGCTGGGCATCCGCGTGATCGGCCCGCTGCTGCAACGGGTGCAAGCCGCCCGCCTGACCCGCACCCTGGGCACGTTGCTCAGCAATGGCGTGGCGCTGCTGCCCGCGCTGGTGATCGCCCGGCAGGTCTGCAGCAATCGTGCGCTCCAGGCGCAAGTGGCGCTGGCAGCGCAACGGATAAAGGGCGGCGGCACCCTGGCCGATGCGTTCGGCCGCCAGCCGCTGTTACCGGAGCTGGCGCTGCACATGATCGAAGTCGGTGAACAGGCCGGCGAACTGGACAGCATGCTGCTCAAGGTCGCCGACACCTTCGACGTCGAGGCCAAGCGCGCCATCGAACGCTTGCTCGCTGCACTGGTGCCGACCCTGACGGTGGTCATGGCGGTACTGGTGGCGGTGATCATGCTCGCGATCATGCTGCCGCTGATGAGCCTCACCAGCCATATATGAACTTTCAAGGAGCAGAACCGATGAAAACCCGACACCGCCAAGGCGGCTTCACCCTTTTGGAAATGTTGGCGGTGATCGTGCTGCTGGGCATTGTCGCGACCATTGTGGTGCGCCAGGTCGGTGGCAATGTGGACAAGGGCAAGTACGGCGCGGGCAAGGCGCAATTGGCCAGTTTGAGCATGAAGATCGACAGCTACGCCTTGGACGTGGGGGCGCCGCCCAACAACCTGCAACAATTGCTCGACAAGCCGGCCAGTGCTTCCAACTGGGCCGGCCCCTACGCCAAGCCTTCGGAGCTGAAAGACCCGTTCGGCCACGGGTTCGGCTATCGCTTCCCCGGTGAGCACGGCGCCTTCGACCTGATCTTCTACGGCCAGGACGGCCAACCCGGCGGTGAGGGCTACAGTGCCGATCTGGGCAACTGGGAATAACCCGCCCGTGGCCCAGCGAGGCTTTACCCTGCTGGAGATGCTGGTGGTCATTCTATTGATCGGCATTGCGGCGGGGTTGTTGGGGCTGGGTGTACGGCAAGGGCTGCAGGTGGCCAAGGAGCGCCGGGTGGTCGCGCAGATGGTCGAGGCGCTGCGCGCCACGCGGGCGAGCGCCATCGTCAGCGGCCAGGCGGCGCGCACTCAGTTCGACCTCCAGGGCCGCTCGTTCCAGGCTCCAGGGCGTGCGTCACAGCAGTGGCCAGCGCAGGTGCAAGTGACCTTGCACAGTGCCGAGCAGGCTGGGCCCGCGGTGGTGTTCTATCCCGACGGCAGTTCCACAGGCGGTAACCTGCTGCTGGCCAACGGCAGCCGGCGTTGGCGCATCGACATTGGCTGGCTTACCGGCAGTGTGCAGTCCAAGGCGCTGCCATGAAGCACCAGGCCGGTTTCACCCTGCTGGAAATGCTCGCCGCCTTGACGTTGATGGCGGTGTGCAGCAGCGTGTTGCTGGTTGCCTTCGGCCAAAGCGCGCGCGCCTTGTCCCAGGTGGCCCGCAGCGACCGCCTCAGCCATGCCGCGCTCACGCTGCTGGACCAGGAAGCCGCCGGCCCGCTGACGGAGGGAACCCGCCAAGGCGAACTCGAGGGTATCCATTGGCAATTGACCAGTACCCGCCAACAGCCGCACCTGTTTCGTCTTGACCTGAACGTGCGTGAAGGCGCGCATCAGGCGCACTTCAGCACCTTGAAGGCGCGCCTGTGAAGCGCCGTGAGCAGGGCTTCACGTTGCTGGAAGTACTCGTGGTGCTCAGCTTGCTGTCGGTATTGTTGCTGCTGGTGAGCGCAGCGTTGCTGGGGGCCAATCGGGCGGTGGCCAAGGCCCAGGCCTACACCGTCAGCCTGGATGAAATGCGCGCCGCCCAACAGTTTTTGCGCACATCGATCAGCGAGGCGCTGCCGCTAAAGCTCACTGACGATGACAGCCAGGCCGAAGGTTTTTTTATCGGCACGCCTGAACGTCTGCAGTTTGTGGCGACCTTGCCCGGTGTATTGGGCGGGGGTATCCAGCGCTTTACCCTGCAACGGGTCGGGCAGGATCTGCAGGTGGCTTTTTCGCAGAGGGACTCCCACGCCAACGCGCAGCGCGATGAGCCGCAGGTGCTTTTGCATAACGTCGAGGCGCTGCAGTTCAGCTATCGCGGTGTCTCGCCACTGGGCCAGCCCACCGACTGGTTGAGCCCGTGGCCCTGGCCCCGGCGCCTGCCCACTGCGGTGCGTATCGACGCCTCCGTCGACGGGCCGGTGCCATGGGTCGCCCAGGTGGTTGCGCTGCGCCTGAACCTGTCCAGCGCGAGCAGCGAAGAATGAAGCGCCAACGCGGTGCGGCCCTGTTGCTGGTGTTGTGGGTGCTGGCCTTGCTCAGCGTATTGCTGGGTGGCCTGGCCGGGTGGGTGCAACTGCAAAGTCGCCAGGCGCTGTGGCTGCGCCAGCACACCCAGACACTGTTGGCCGCCCAGGCCGGTATCGCACAGGTCATGGCGCAAGGGCAGTGGGTGGCGGACGGGCGTTCTATTGCGCTGACCTTCGACGACGCCCGCTTGCAGGTCAGTGTGCGCAGTGAGCGCGGCAAGCTGTACCTGGTCAACGCCGCCTCCCAAGACCTCACGCGCCTGGCCCTGGCCTGCGGCGCTACACCGGTTCAGGCCCAGCAGTTGACCAAGGCCCTTGAGACTCGCCGCCATCAGGGCCTGGCGCCGTTTCGGGTGCTGGAAGAGGTACGTCAACTCCCCGGCATGACCCCGGCGCTCTACAGCCAACTACTGCCACACATCACCTTGTGGAGCGACCTCGACCGGCCCGCTCCGGCATTCGCCAGCCCCCTGATGCGCAAGGCGTTGAACCTGCCACGCCAGGACGCCGAGGGCGTCGACCCCGGCCAGGTCGTGGAAATCGACAGCCGCGCCGAGCGTCCCGGCGGCTATCAGGCACGCCTGCGACTGACCCTTTTACTAAGCCCTGCGGAGGACAGCGCACAGCCCTATCGGGTAGTGCGGTGGCAAGAATGATTCAACTCGAACCGATTGCCCGCTATTGGCGCGGCAGCCTGCTGCAACAAGGCTGGCGTTTGTGGCTCACGGAGTTACGCGGCTGTTTGCCCAAGTGGCTGGCGTTCCAGGAACCGCCCGAGCACGTTCATCACTGGCCGCTGACGACACCGGTGGTCCCAGGCAATACGCGCCAGGTGCTGATGCTTGCCCCCGACGCCGTGTTGCAGCAAAGCGTGCAACTGCCTCTGGCTGCCGCGCGCAACCTCGTGGAGGTGGTTGGCTATGAACTGGACCGCTACACCCCGTTCAACGCCGAGCAGCTCTACTTCGTCGCCCGCCAGGAGCGGCGCACACCCAGCCACCTGGAGGTGAGGGTGGTGGCGATCCTGCGCGAGCGCCTTGACCAGGTCCTCACTGACTGCGCCGCCCTCGGCCTGTACCCACACCGCGTGGATGTGGCGGGCCTGGGTATCGACCTGCTGCCCGCGCCGTTACGCCCGCGTTCGCGGCCTGCCGGCAAGCAATTGCAGCGCAGCCTGCCGTGGTTGTGCGGCGCGTTGCTGATCGCGGCGATGCTGTTGTGGCTCAACGACCGCCAGCGGGTACTCGACAGCATGCACGCCACTGTCCAACAGCAAAAAGCCGAGGTCGCCCAGGTGCACGCCCTGCGCCAGCAACTGCTCAACACCCGTGGCGCGGCGCAGTACCTCAGCCAGCGTAAACGGGCGCAACCGCCCCTGGCCGCGCTGCTGAATGACTTGACCAGTTGCCTGCCCGCCGACACCTGGCTCGACCAATTGGACGTCAAGGACGGCGAGGTGAGTTTCTCCGGCCAGAGCGCCAAGGCCAGTGGCCTGATCAGCCGCATCAAAGGCTGCCAGCGCTTGGACAACGCGCAGTTTGAAGGTGTGATCCAACCCGACGCACGCAGCGGCAAGGACCAGTTTGCCTTGCGTGCCCACTTACGCCAGGAGGCCGCCGATGCGCCGACCCCTCACACCCCGTGAACGCCGCGGCGCCGCCTTGTTGACCCTGGCGTTGGTGCTCGGCGCGGCCTATTGGCTGTTGATCGACAGCTGGTTCGCCGGGCCGCTGCGGGCCATGGGTGAACAGGCCGAACAGTTGCGTGAACAGCAGCAGCGCTATGCCAGCGTCATACGCCAGGGCGATGCCTTGCGCGAACAGCTGGCGCAAGCACAGCAAGACCCGGCCAGCAGCGCCAGCCTGTTGCCGGGGGACGACCCGGACGTGGTCGCCGCCGACTTGATGCAGCGTCTCGCCGACCTGATCAACAGCCACGCCAACCTCGGCGGCGGCTGCAACCTCACCCAGCGCAAGCCGATCACGCCCGAACAGGATGACAGCGAGCCCTATCGCCAGGTCAAGGTCAGCCTCACGCTCAATTGCGCCATCGAACCGCTGACCGCGATCCTGCATGGGCTGGAATATCAGCCGCCTTTTCTGTTCGTCGATGAGCTGCATATCCGTCGCGACAAACAGGCGCCAGCCAGTGGTGGGGCAGGCAAGCTGGCGGTGCAACTGCTGGTGCGCGGCTACCTGCAACCGGCGCGGGTGGCACCATGATCGGCCCCTTGCGTCCTCTTGAATGGGGTTGGCTCGGCGTGGCCGGGCTCTTGGGGGTGTTGATGGCGATGATCCTCAGCAGCATCGGCGACGCCCCCCGGTGGTTACCCGATGCGCCGGCGCACGCGCCACCCTCGTTCCAGGTGCAGGCCGCTCCCACGCCAGCGTTGCAAGACCTTGCCGGTACCTGGCAAGCACCGCTGTTCAGCCCGGATCGCCGCTCGGACCGGGAGGTGGGTAAAACCCAGGTGGCGAGCCTGGCCAACCTGACCCTCAGCGGCATCATGATCACCGGCAACCTGCAAATGGCCATGCTCAAGCAAGCCGGTGGCCCAATGCTCACGGTGCGCTTGGGCCAGGCGTTGCCCAACGGCTGGCGCCTGGAGCACCTGACCCCGCAATACGCCCGTTTTGCCCTCAACGGGCGCACCCAGACCCTGAGCCTCTACGGTAAGCGGTTACCCCTGAACTCACATCCCCGCGAGTCTCTCCCTTGATCGATATGCGCACTTCGCTGTTTTGCCTGGCTACCGCCGTCTCCCTGGGCGGCTGTGGATCTTTGCCCGACACCCTCGACCCGGACGACGACCTGCTGCACGAGGCCCTGCAGGGCACCGGCGCACAACGCCCGCCGCTTCAGGCGCCTGTGGCCGAAAGCCCCCCGCCTGCCACCCAGGCTCCGCCGCAGCGCCAGCTGATTCGTGGCAATCAAGCGTTTGTGCGCCAGCCCGCGGCGCCCGTAAACGTGCCGGAGCAGGGCGGCGACATCGTATTCAATTTCGCCGATCAGCCCATCGAGGCCGTGATCAACAGCGTGATGGGCGACCTGCTGCACGAGAACTACAGCATCGCCGAGGGCGTGAAGGGCACTGTCAGCTTCTCCACCTCCAAGCCCGTGGACAAACAGCAAGCGCTGTCGATTCTCGAAACCCTGCTGTCCTGGACCGACAACGCCATGATCAAACAGGGCAACCGCTATGTGATCCTGCCGGCCAACCAGGCCGTGGCGGGCAAGCTGGTGCCGCAGATGCGCGTGGCGCAACCGGCCAGCGGCCTCTCGGCACGTCTGTTTTCACTGCGCTATATCTCGGCCACCGAGATGCAGAAACTGCTCAAACCCTTCGCCCGTGAAAACGCTTTTTTGTTGGTGGACCCGGCGCGTAATGTCCTGAGCCTGGCCGGCACGCCCGACGAACTGGCCAACTACCAGGACACCATCGACACCTTCGACGTGGACTGGCTCAAGGGCATGTCGGTGGCGGTGTTCGGCCTGCAACGCGCCTCGGTGGCCGAGCTGATGCCCGAGCTGCAAGCCATGTTCGGCGCGGACAGTGGCACACCCCTGGCCGGCATGCTGCGGTTCTTGCCGGTCGAGCGCACCAACTCGGTGGTGGCGATTTCTTCCCAGCCCCAGTACCTCAGCGAAGTGGGCGACTGGATCCGCACCATCGACGAGGGCGGCGGTAACGAGCCGCAGATGTATGTGTACGACGTGCGCAATATGAAGGCCGCCGATCTGGCCAAGTACCTGCGGCAGATCTACGGCAATGGCGCGATCAAGGATGACGCCCCGGCGAAAGTAGCGCCGGGCTTGCGTACCACCACCTTGTCCTCATCCACCAGTGCCGGTTTGCAGGCGAGCGCCCCGGTGCCCGCAGCCGAAGAACCTGAATCCGAGCCTGCCGAAAACACCCAGGCATCGCACACCAGCGACCTCGAGGCGGGCACGCGCATCACCGCGCAAAAAAGCAGTAACCAACTGCTGGTGCGCACCCGCCCGGCGCAATGGAAAGAAATCGAAGCGGCGATCAAACGCCTCGACAACCCACCGCTGCAAGTGCAGATCGAGACCCGCATTCTGGAGGTCAAGCTCACCGGCGAACTGGACCTGGGCGTGCAGTGGTACCTGGGCCGCCTGGCCGGTAATTCCACCAGCACTACGGTGGCCAACGCCTCCGGCAGCCAAGGCGCCCTGGGCGGTGGCGGGGCAGGGCTGGGG
>NZ_WJZM01000028.1:0-76483 GCF_021609545.1 Pseudomonas sp. PA-1-6B | reverse complement strand
GCCGTTGACGGTCTGCGAAGGCGCGCGATTTTATCAGGCTTGAGGGGCAGCGGCCATCCTCGGGCCGACGGGCAGGGCATATGAGTTCAAAAAAATGCAAATCGGGCCGGTAATCGTGCGTATTAAGGTATAGCCTTGAACTCGCTAGCGTTATGACAGTATGAAAACTTACCGGGACCCTGTGAATGTTTTACCGGTCGCTGTGTCACAGCCTTGCCAAGCCGAGATCACGCGGTCTGTTCCAACCGCTAAATTTGTCGTTCGGGAATCTTCCATGCGTCTGTGTAAATTCTTCTTTGTAGGCTGCTTGTCGTTGGTCAGCCTGGCGAGTCATGCCGAAACCCTCAATGGCCTCTATCAAGTACTTGAACCGGTCAGCAGCCAGTCGCCCCAAGAGCGCGACCAGGCCACCCAGCGTGCCGTGCAGACCCTGGTGATCCGCCTGACCGGCGACGCCAAGGCCGCCGATGGCCCAGGCCTGGCGGCGATCCGCAAAGACCCGCAACAAATCATCAGTCAGTACGGCTACGATGCCGGCCCGCCCGAAAGCCTGCAAGTGGACTTCGACCCGGTCAGCACCGACCGCGCCTTGCGTGATGCGGGCCTGTCGATCTGGGGCAGCAACCGGCCGTCGATCCTGGGTTGGTGGCTGAACGATTCAACTGAAGGCAGCAGCCTGGTCGGCGATGGCCAGGCCGTTGCCCAGGCCCTGCGCCGGGCCGCGCAACACCGGGGTCTGCCGCTGCGCCTGCCGCTGGGAGACCTGGATGAACAGGTAGTCGCCACCGCGCCGAATCTTGAAAGCCCCGACGCCACGCCTTTGCGCGCAGCCTCCGAGCGTTACGGTGCCGATGCTTTGCTGGCGGTGCATGCGCGCCAGGAAGGCAGTCAATGGCAGGCCAAATGGCGCCTGTGGCTGGGCGACAAGGCTGAGGAGGGCACCGCCCAAGGCGCTGACACTGCCGCGCTCGCTGATGCGGTATTGCTGGCGGTCAGCCAAAAGCTGGCGCCACGCTTTGCGGTCAAGCCGGGCGTGAGCACTGAGCAACTGCTTGAAGTGCAAGGCATGAACCTGGAGCGCTACGCCGCCCTGGGTCGTTTGCTGGAGCCCTTTGGCGGCCAGCCGCAGTGGGTGGATGGCAACCGGATTGTGTATCGCGTCAATGGCAGCGCCGAACAATTGCGCACCCAATTGAGCCTGGCCAAGCTGCAGGAAATTTCTGCTGGCGAAGCCCCGGCCCAGCCAGCCGTGATCGATGGCACGCAACCGGCTGTTGCACCTGAGCCCCAGGCGCAACTGCGTTTTCGTTGGTAACTAGTGGTCCTCCTTCTATATAGAAGAAGGGCGTAAAAAACAGATGGAGTGGTTTATGGCGGATACGCGTCGTTGGGTGTGGCTTGGCGGGATTGTCCTGCTGTGCGTTTTTGTGTTCTTGCTGCATTCGATCCTGACGCCGTTTCTGGTGGCGCTGCTGCTCGCCTATCTGTTCGATCCCGTGGTGGATCGCTTGGAAAAAGTCGGCATTTCGCGCACCTGGGGCGTGATCACGGTGTTTGCGCTGTTCACGTTGATCATCACGGCGCTGGTGTTGATATTGGTGCCGATGTTGGCCAAGCAACTGTTTCGCCTCTATGAGCTGGCGCCGCAGATGCTCGACTGGTTGCAGCACACGGCGATGCCGTGGGCCCAGTCCAAGTTCGGGCTGGCGGATGGCTTCTGGAAATTCGACAAGGTCAAGGCAGCTATCAGCGAGCATATGGACAAGACCACCGATATCGTCACGGTGGTGCTCAGCCAGGCGACTGCGTCGAGCCTGGCGCTGATCGGCTGGTTGACCAACCTGGTGCTGATCCCGGTGGTGGCGTTCTACCTGCTGCGAGACTGGGACATCATGATGGCCAAGATCCGCAGCCTGCTGCCCCGCGACCGGGAAGAGCGCGTTGTTTCCCTGGCAGCGGAGTGTCATGAGGTACTGGGCGCGTTCGTGCGTGGCCAGTTGCTGGTGATGCTGGCCCTGGGGGTGATTTATGCTGCCGGCCTGATGGCGATCGGCCTGGAGCTGGGGCTGTTGATCGGCTTGATCGCGGGCCTGGCGGCCATCGTGCCCTACATGGGCTTTGTGATCGGCATCGGTGCGGCGCTGGTGGCCGGGCTGTTCCAGTTCGGCGGCGACCTGTACCCGATGCTGGGGATTGTCGCAGTGTTCATGGTGGGCCAGGCCTTGGAAGGCATGGTGCTGACGCCACTGCTGGTGGGCGATCGGATCGGCCTGCACCCTGTGGCAGTAATCTTTGCGATTTTGGCGGGTGGCGAGCTGTTCGGCTTTACCGGCATCCTGTTGGCGCTGCCGGTGGCGGCGGTGATCATGGTGCTGGTGCGCCAT
Source organism: Pseudomonas sp. PA-1-6B (assembly GCF_021609545.1). Lineage (NCBI taxonomy): Bacteria > Pseudomonadati > Pseudomonadota > Gammaproteobacteria > Pseudomonadales > Pseudomonadaceae > Pseudomonas > Pseudomonas sp. PA-1-6B. Next base: position 74,099 of record NZ_WJZM01000028.1, on the reverse strand, counting down.
GTGCACGACCTGTACAAGGATTCGGACGTGTATACCGGGGTGGATGAGCCCGAGTTGTAATCGCGGTGTCACAAACCCGGCCCTGGCCGGGTTTGTTGTTTCTGGCGCCGGGTGCGTCAAACAATCTGCGTAAAACCGCCGGGTTAACGCAAACCTTTGATTTTGCTTGTGGTCTGCTGCATTGTGCGCCCGGCGTCACGGGTATAAACTTTGCAAACTTTACATAGAGGCCACTAACGGTTCGATGGGAGCCGTTCAGTCAGCATGAAACCGATTCAGCTGCCCCTAGGTGTGCGTCTGCGTGATGACGCTACCTTTATCAACTACTACCCAGGCGCCAATGCCGCTGCACTCGGCTATGTGGAGCGGCTTTGCGAAGCCGACGCCGGGTGGACTGAAAGCCTGATCTATCTGTGGGGCAAGCATGGCGTGGGGCGTACCCACCTGCTGCAGGCCGCATGCCTGCGTTTCGAGCAGACGGGCGAGCCGGCGGTCTACCTGCCCTTGGCCGAGTTGATGGACCGCGGGATCGGCATCTTCGATAACCTTGAGCAATATGAACTGGTGTGTCTCGACGACCTGCAGGCAGTGGCCGGCAAGCCGGAGTGGGAAGAGGCGCTGTTTCATCTGTTCAACCGCCTGCGCGACAGCGGCCGGCGCTTGCTGATCGCCGCGTCCACCTCGCCGCGTGAACTGCCGGTGAAGCTGGCAGACCTCAAGTCGCGCCTGACCCTGGCGTTGATCTTCCAGATGCGTCCGTTATCCGATGAGGACAAGCTGCGTGCGCTGCAACTGCGCGCTTCCCGTCGTGGCCTGCACCTGACCGACGAAGTCGGGCACTTTATCCTCACCCGTGGCACCCGCAGCATGAGCGCGCTGTTCGATTTGCTTGAGCAACTCGACCAGGCTTCCCTGCAGGCACAAAGAAAATTGACGATCCCTTTCCTGAAAGAAACCTTGGGCTGGTAAGGTCTTGATTTTCCGTGTGTCGGCATTTTCAAGGCGTCAGAAAACCTGCGTTTGAGCCCGAAGGGCTACGCAACTGAAGCGATAAATGGAATCACGGCTTAGATGGCATAGTCGAAACGATAAGTCACATAGATCACGATTGAATTTGCAAATCGATGTGATAGAGGGCATAGTCTCGGCTTCTTTACACATCAGCCACGGTCGTGCCCATGCTAAATCGCTTCGCACCCCTCGTGCCTCTCGCACTCGTTACCCTGTTGTTTGGTTGCGCCTCCCACCCTCAGCAGGTGGCAGAACAGCAAAAACCACAGGTTCAAAATCAGGCAAAGTTCGTTGCTGCACAGTCTGCTTCTGTTTATGAAGAAGAGGTGGCAACCGAAAAAGAACTCGCCGAGTTCTCTGACAGCAAGCCTTACCAACTGCCTCTTCTGGCCGACAGCATCCTTGAGCGCGGCATGTCCTTGATCGGTACCCGTTACCGTTTCGGCGGCACCTCGGAAGCCGGTTTTGATTGCAGTGGTTTCATTGGTTACCTGTTTCGTGAAGAAGCCGGCATGAATCTGCCGCGCTCTACACGCGAGATGATCAACGTGAATGCACCGTTGGTCGCACGCAACAACCTCAAGCCCGGTGATCTGCTTTTCTTTAGTACCAGTGGCCGCGGTCGTGTCAGTCACGCCGGTATCTACCTGGGCGATAACCAATTTATCCATTCCAGCAGCCGCCGCAGTGGTGGTGTTCGGGTCGATAACCTGGGTGACAGCTACTGGAGCAAAACCTTCATCGAAGCCAAGCGTGCACTCGCCATGGCTCCGACTACGGTTACCGCTAGTAAGTAAAGTTAAAGTGTTACTTGAAGTTTGACGTGTAAGCGCTAGAATCCCTGGACATTGTTGTCATCCGTTCGCGCGAGCTTTGCTTGCGCGTTCTGGTTTTCAACGTTCGGCAGCGAAAGCCGCATCCAGACCAGGATTGTTCTGCACATGTCGACCTCGGCCCGCCTGATGCTTATTGTTTGCGCCGCGCTGCTCAGCGCCTGCGCCAGTCGTACACCGCCGCCCGCGCCCGTCGCGGTCAAGCCTAAGCCGGTGTTCAACTATGCCACCCAGAATTTCTCGCCTGCTGCCGAAGACGTGCTCTTTCGTGCGCTGGGCCTGGTCGGCACGCCTTATCGCTGGGGTGGCAACACACCGGACTCGGGGTTTGATTGCAGTGGCCTGATCGGCTTTGTATTCCGCGACGCTGCCGGCATCTCATTGCCGCGCACCACCCGTGAATTGATCGTGATGCGTGCCCAGGACGTCAGCGAACAAAACCTGCAAACCGGCGACCTGCTGTTCTTCGCCACCGGTGGTGGTTCGCGGGTCAGCCATGCGGGCATCTATGTGGGCGAAGGGCGCTTCGTGCATGCACCGCAGACCGGCGGTACGGTGAAGCTGGATACGCTATCCAAAGCGTATTGGCAGAATGCCTACCTGAGTGCCAAGCGCGTGTTGCCAGGAAATCTGGCGCGTAATCCCTGAATCAATAAAACTCCAAAATGTGGGAGCGGGCTTGCCCGCGAATGCAGTGTGTCAGTCAACGGATTGGTTGGCTGGGGCACCGTAATCGCGGGCAAGCCCGCTCCCACATTGGTGTGTGGCGATTTACTTAGCAGCCGACACCCGCCAAACCTTATTGCCCACATCATCGGCCACCAGCAAATCCCCCTGCTGATCTATCACCACGCCGACCGGCCGGCCCATGGCTTTCTCATCGCTATCAAGAAACCCCGTCAGCACATCCACCGGTTGCCCTTTCGGCTGGCCCCCTTCGAAGGGCACGAAAATCACCTTGTAGCCACTGTGCGGCTTGCGGTTCCAGGAACCATGCTGGCCGATAAATGCGCCATTACTGAAGGGAGCGGGCAGTTTGCTGCCCTCGGCGAAGGTCAGCCCCAGCGATGCAGTATGAGGGCCTACCGCATAGTCGGGAGCGATGGCCTTGGCGACCATGTCCAGGTTCTGCGGGGTGACACGCACATCCACATGCTGGCCGTAATAACTGAAAGGCCAGCCGTAGAAGCCGCCATCCTTGACCGAGGTGATGTAATCCGGCACCAGGTCACTGCCGATCTCATCGCGTTCGTTGACCGCCGTCCACAGCTTGCCGCTCTGTGGCTCCCACGCCATGCCGTTGGGGTTGCGCAGGCCGGAGGCAAAAATGCGGTGTTGGCCGCTGGCGCGGTCGACTTCCCAAATGGCGGCGCGGCCCTGTTCGGCTTCCAGGCCGTTTTCGCCGACGTTGCTGTTGGAGCCGACGCTCACGTACAGCTTACTGCCGTCCTGGCTGGCCACTACATTTTTGGTCCAGTGGTGGTTCAGGGGGCCACCGGGTAAATCCACCACCTTGGTGCCCGGAGAGTTGATGGCTGTTTCACCTGGCTGATAGGGGAAGCGCAGCAATTTATCCGAATCGGCCACATACAGGTCGTTGCCTACCAAGGTCATGCCAAACGGCGAATTGAGGTTCTCCAGGAACACCGTGCGTGTTTCTGCCACACCGTCATGGTCGGCATCGCGCAGCAAGGTAATACGGTTCGGGCTCGGCACCCCGGCACCGGCACGGTCCATAACTTTTTCCATCACCCAGCCACGTACGCCTTTGGCATCGTCCGGCTTGGGCGGTGCATTGGTCTCGGCCACCAGCACGTCGCCGTTGGGCAGCACGTAGAGCCAGCGCGGATGATCCAGGCCTTCGGCGAACGCGGCCACTTGGGTGCCGGCGGCGGCGATGGGCTTGGCGCCTTCGGGCCAGCCGATGGCCGGGGCGATATTGACGGTGGGGATCAGCGTCTTGTTCGGCTCCGGCAACTTGGGCGAGGGCCCGGTGCCATCGGCGACCTGCAGGGTCGAACTTTCGCCGCACGCCGCGAGGCTGCCTGCAAGCATGATCAGTAGGGCGAGTCGGGTTTTAGGCATGGTTTTCTCCTTGATACCTGTAGGGGTAGAGAAGCACGAACGGCAGATGGTTCAAGTACAAGGCCAGCTTTAATTGACGCTCCACCCCCAACCCACTAACCTTCGCGGCTTGTTCCAGGTGCTCTGTGGCGCGCGCGTCGACAGAGTGAAACAGGGAAACCGGTGAGTGAGCGCACTTGTACACAGTGCCGCCGCGATTCCGGCGCTGCCCCCGCAACGGTAAATGAGTCAAGACGGTGCTGTTTGCCACTGTATCGCGTGCGATATGGGAAGGCGCACCCTCGGCTGCTTGCTATCAAAAGCGCCACTCATGAGCCCGGAGACCGGCCTGGATCATCCAACAGCATCACGGTGGGCGATGCTTGGCTGTCTGTTTTTTCTTTTTCCTGCCCGCCGTTTTTGTCCAGCCCCAACGGAGCGCTGCCATGACTGATTCCCCCGACCGCGACGAACGCCACCTGGCGCGCATGCTGCGCAAAAAAGCCGTGATTGACGAGCGCATCGCCAATTCCCCCAACGAGTGCGGCCTGCTGCTGGTGCTGACCGGCAACGGCAAAGGCAAGAGCAGTTCGGCGTTCGGCATGTTGGCCCGGGCCATGGGGCATGGCATGCAATGCGGTGTGGTGCAGTTCATCAAGGGGCGTAACAGCACCGGCGAAGAATTGTTCTTCCGCCGCTTCCCCGAGCAGGTGCGCTTTCATGTGATGGGCGAAGGCTTCACCTGGGAAACCCAGGACCGCCAGCGCGATATCGCCGCCGCCGAAGCGGCTTGGGCGGTGTCCCGGGCCATGTTGAATGACCCCTCTATCGGCTTGGTGGTGCTGGACGAACTGAACATCGCCCTCAAGCACGGTTACCTTGACCTGGACCAGGTACTCAGCGATCTGCAAGCGCGCCCGCCCATGCAGCATGTGGTGGTCACCGGCCGTGGCGCCAAGCCTGAGCTGATCGAAATGGGCGACACCGTCACCGAAATGGGCATGCTCAAGCACGCGTTCCAGGCCGGTATCAAGGCACAGAAAGGCGTCGAACTTTGAATCAGCCCCGTCATTGCCCGGCCGTATTGATCGCCGCTCCGGCGTCTGGCCAGGGCAAAACCACGGTCACCGCCGCGCTGGCCCGTTTGCACCGCAACCTGGGGCGCAAGGTGCGCGTGTTCAAATGCGGGCCGGACTTTCTCGACCCGATGATCCACGAGCGTGCCAGTGGCGCGCCGGTGTACCAGTTGGACATGTGGATGGTGGGCGAGCAGGAAAGCCGCCGCCTGCTCTGGGAGGCAGCGGGGGAGGCTGACCTGATTCTCATCGAAGGCGTCATGGGCCTGTTCGACGGCACGCCTTCGAGCGCTGACCTGGCGCGGCACTTCGGTGTACCGGTGCTGGGCGTGATCGATGGCACCGCCATGGCCCAGACGTTCGGCGCTTTGGCCCTGGGGCTGGCGCGCTATCAGCCCGACCTGCCGTTCGCCGGCGTGCTGGCCAATCGCGTCGGCACCCTGCGCCATGCGCAATTGCTCGAAGGCAGCCTCACCGAGGGCTTGCGTTGGTACGGCGCGTTATCCCGTGAGACTGGCATCGAACTGCCCAGCCGCCACCTGGGCCTGGTGCAAGCCAGCGAACTGAATGACCTTGATATACGCCTGGATGCCGCCGCCCAGGCGTTGGGCAGCAGTTGCGAAGTGGCCCTGCCGCCGCCGGTGACCTTTGCCGCGCCGCAAGTGATCGAAGCCGAGCCCTTGCTTGCCGGTGTGCGGATTGCCGTGGCCCGTGACGAAGCCTTTGCCTTTACCTACGGTGCCAGCCTGGATTTGCTGCGGGCGATGGGCGCCGAGTTGAAGTTCTTCTCACCGATCCATGATCGCCAATTGCCTCAAGCTGACAGCCTCTATCTGCCCGGCGGCTATCCGGAACTGCACCACCAGGCATTGTCGGCCAATACTTCGATGCTGGACGCCATTCGTGCTCATCACGCCGCTGGCAAGCCACTGCTCGCTGAATGTGGCGGCATGCTCTATCTGCTCGACTCCTTGACCGATGTGGACGGTACACGCGCCGAACTGGTTGGCTTGTTGCAAGGCGATGCGGTGATGCAAAAGAAACTCGCGGCCCTGGCGCTGCAAAGTGTCGAGCTGCCGGAGGGGACCTTGCGTGGGCATACCTATCATCATTCCCTGACCAGTACCGAATGGGCGCCGATTGCCCGTGGGCTTAGCCCTAACGGCGGGCGCGGTGCCGAAGCGGTCTATCGACAGGGGCGGATGACGGCGTCCTATGTGCACTTTTATTTTCCGTCGAATCCTGGCGCGGTGGCCGCGTTGTTTGCGCCTGACCTTGAGACAGCTATCGCAGGCAAGCCCGCTCCCACAGGGGAATGCATTCCAAATGTTGGAGCGGGCTTGCTCGCGAAGAGGCCATGACTGACAACGCTTTCCCCCAAGCCGATCGCGAGGCCGTCTATCGCGCCATCGCCGAACGCCGCGACATGCGCCACTTCCGCGGTGGCAGCGTCGCGCCTGAGCTGCTGCAACGCCTGCTCCACGCCGCGCACCAGGCGCCCAGTGTCGGCCTGATGCAGCCGTGGCGTTTTATCCGCATCAGCGACCGTTCGTTGCGCAGCCAGATTCAACAGTTGGTGGAAGAAGAGCGTGTGCGCACCGCCGAAGCATTGGGCGAGCGCTCCGATGCGTTCATGAAACTCAAGGTTGAAGGCATCAACGACTGCGCCGAGGTACTGGTCGCCGCCTTGATGGACGATCGTGAGCGCCACATTTTCGGGCGCCGCACCTTGCCGGAAATGGACATGGCCTCGCTCTCCTGCGCCATCCAGAACCTGTGGCTGGCGGCGCGCGTGGAAGGGTTGGGCATGGGCTGGGTTTCGCTGTTCGACCCCCAGGCCCTGGCCGAGTTGCTGGGTTTGCCACCCGGCGCAAAGCCCCTGGCAGTGTTGTGCCTGGGCCCGGTGGCAGAGTTTTACCCAGCACCGATGTTGCAGCTCGAGGGCTGGGCCGAGCCGCGACCGCTAAGTGACATGCTGTATGAAAACAAGTGGGGAGTGAGTCAATGAGTGTGGCCTTGCTGTGTGTCGCTGCGGTGGCGCTGGATGCGCTGCTGGGTGAGCCCAGGCGCTGGCATCCGCTAGTGGCGTTCGGCAATTTCGCCGGGCGCATCGAGCAACGTTTCAATACTGGCGGGCGTGGCTGGCGCAGCCATGGTGTGACCGCGTGGTTTATCGCGGTGGTGCCGCTGACCCTGCTGGCCACGGCGTTGTCGTGGGCGCCTTATATCGGCTGGCTGCTGGAGATCCTGGCGCTGTACTGCGCCTTGGGCATGCGCAGCCTGGGTGAGCACGTGATGCCGGTGGCCCAGGCCCTGCGCAGTGACGACCTGGACGAAGCGCGTACACGTGTGAGTTACCTGGTCAGCCGCCAGACCAGCGAACTGGACCACACGGAAGTCGCGCGTGCGGCCACCGAATCGGTGCTGGAGAACGGCAGCGATGCGGTATTCGCCGCGTTGTTCTGGTTCGTGGTGGCCGGTGTGCCGGGCGTGGTGCTCTATCGTCTGAGCAACACCCTGGACGCCATGTGGGGCTATCGCAATGAGCGCTTTGAGCGCTTCGGTTGGGCAGCCGCCAGGATCGATGATGTGCTCAACTATATTCCTGCGCGCCTGGTGGCTTTAACCTACGCGCTATTGGGTAAAACCCGCCTGGCGCTCAAATGCTGGCGCACCCAGGGGCCGACCTGGGACAGCCCCAACGCCGGCCCGGTGATGGCGGCGGGGGCCGGTGCCTTGGGTGTGGAGCTCGGCGGCGCGGCGATTTATCACGGCGAGGTGCATCAGCGCCCGCCATTGGGCGAAGGCCCGCCGGCCGACGCCGATTCCATTGATCGCGGCTGGCAACTGGTGCAGCGCGGCGTATGGCTCTGGCTGCTGGTCCTGTGCGTGGGGGCGCAAATCTATGCTTGAACATGGTGGTCGGCTGCGTAAGGCCGCGATTGAGTACGGCATTGCCGAAGCGGATTGGCTCGACCTGTCCAGCGGCCTTGCGCCCTGGCCGTGGCCGATTCCCGAGATTCCCTTGCGTGCCTGGGCGCGCTTGCCGGAAACCGATGACGGCTTGGAGAAGGCTGCCAGCGAGTATTACGGTGCCGGCCCGTTGCTGCCGGTGCCGGGCTCCCAGGCAGCGATTCAACTGCTGCCGCGACTGCGTCGTTCCGGTAAGGTCGGCGTGCTTTCGCCCTGTTACGCCGAGCACGCCGAAGCCTGGCGCCGCGCCGGTTATGTGGTGCGCGAAGTGCAGGAGCAGGAAGTCGACTTCTTTCTCGACAGCCTCGACGTGCTGGTGGTGGTCAACCCCAACAACCCCACGGGCTTGAGCCTGAGCCCGCAACGCCTGCTGGACTGGCATGCGCGGCTGGCCCAGCGCGGTGGCTGGCTGGTGGTGGACGAGGCGTTCATTGATGTGACCCCGGACTTGAGCCTGGCCAGCCATGCCGATCAGGTCGGCTTGATCGTGCTGCGCTCATTCGGCAAGTTCTTCGGCCTGGCCGGCGTGCGCCTGGGTTTTGTGCTGGCCGAGCGCAAGTTGCTCAAGCTGTTGGCCGAACAGGTCGGGCCCTGGGCCGTCAGTGGGCCGACGCGGGTGCTGGGCCAAGTGTGCCTGCGCGACACCGACGGGCATGCGCGCCAGCGCAGCCGTTGCATCGCAGCCGGCCAGCGTCTGTTCGAGTTGCTTGGGCGCCGCGGCCTTCAACCTCAGGGTGGCTGCGCATTGTTCCAGTGGTTGATTACCCCCCACGCTGAACGGCTTCACGAGTTCATGGCCCAGCGCGGCATCCTGCTGCGCCTGTTTGTGCACAACAGCAGCGTGCGCTTGGGCCTGCCCGACACCGAAGCCGACTGGCTGCGCCTTGATGAAGCCCTGGCCGCCTACAAGGACGCCACATGACCACGTTGATGGTGCAGGGCACCACCTCCGACGCCGGTAAAAGCACCCTCGTGACTGCGCTGTGTCGCTGGCTGGTACGCCAGGGTGTCGCGGTGGTGCCGTTCAAGCCGCAGAACATGGCGCTCAACAGCGCGGTGACCGCCGAAGGCGGCGAGATCGGCCGCGCCCAGGCGGTGCAGGCCCAGGCTGCCAACCTGGCGCCCCACACCGACATGAACCCGGTGTTGCTCAAGCCCAACAGCGACACTGGCTCCCAAGTGATCATCCATGGCCGTGCTGTCACCAGCATGAATGCCGTGGCCTATCACGACTACAAAGCCATTGCGATGCAAGCGGTGCTGGCCTCCCACACGCGTTTGAGCCAGGCCTACCCGGTGGTGATCGTCGAAGGCGCGGGCTCACCGGCCGAGATCAATTTGCGCGCCAATGACATCGCCAACATGGGCTTCGCCGAAGCGGTGGACTGCCCGGTGCTGTTGATCGCGGACATCAACCGCGGCGGCGTGTTCGCCCATCTGGTCGGCACCCTGGAGCTGCTGTCGCCCAGTGAGCAGGCGCGGGTCAAGGGCTTCATCATCAACCGTTTTCGCGGCGATATCGCGTTGCTGCAACCAGGCCTGGACTGGCTCGAAGCGCGCACCGGCAAACCGGTAGTCGGCGTGCTGCCCTACGTGATGGACCTGCACCTGGAAGCGGAAGACGGCATCGACCAGCGCCAGATCGACAAGGCCGCCCAGGTGCTCAAGGTGGTGGTGCCGGTGCTGCCGCGCATCAGCAACCATACCGACTTCGACCCGCTGCGCTTGCACCCCCAGGTGGACTTGCAGTTCGTCGGGCCGGGCCAGGCGATACCTGCCGCTGACCTGATCATCTTGCCGGGCTCGAAAAGCGTGCGCAGTGACCTGGCCTATCTGCGTGCCAACGGCTGGGATACTGCCGTGGCGCGGCATCTGCGTTATGGCGGCAAGGTACTGGGGATCTGCGGCGGCTTGCAGATGCTCGGCGAGCAAGTCCACGACCCGTTGGGCCTGGAAGGGCTGGCCGGTTCCAGTGATGGCCTTGGGTTGCTGGCGTTCAGCACCACCCTGGAACAAGAGAAACAACTGCGCAATGTGCGTGGGCGTCTGGTATTGGAAGATGCCGACGTCAGCGGTTATGAAATCCATGCCGGGGTGACCTGCGGCGCTGCCTTGGCAAGCGCTGCGGTCCTGCTGGACGATGGTCGCAGCGATGGCGCGCAGAGCCCCGATGGGCAAATTCTAGGCACCTACCTGCACGGCCTGTTCGAGACCCCGGCAGCGTGCAGCGCGTTGCTGCGTTGGGCCGGGTTGCAGGATGTGCAAGAGGTGGATTATCACGGCTTGCGCGAGCGCGATATCGAGCGGTTGGCGGACTTGGTGGAGCACCACTTGGACACCGATTTGTTGCGCAAGCTATGTGGGATCTGACGGTGTTCACACGATCCGATTGTGGGAGCGGGCTTGCCTGCGATAGCCATGTGTATCTACACAACGCTGTAGTGCTCAACGGTAACCACGATGCGAAGCGAGCCGCTCTTGATCTGCTTTTGATCTTAGGCGCCCCGTTAAACCACGCTGGCCGGAATTCGACAGGGATTTGGAGGGTAAACCGGCAGGGATGCCGGTTTAGCCGCCCCGCGCCATGGATGGCGCGGGGCGGCGGCCCCCCAAATCACTGGCGGATTTCGGGCACACCGAGCCTAGGCGAGGTGCCGAGTGGTGGGGCAAGAGCGTTTTGCTTACTTTTGCGCTTTTCAAAAGTGAGCCGCCGTCAGGGCGGAACCCTAAGTGGCCGTTACCTACATAACGGATATGCACTCGGTCTAATCCAACATCCCAGTTGGCTGTCAGGCCGTCTTCGCAGCGATGCGGCGACCCGACAAGCCAGCTCCCACATTTGGATGGCGGAGCATCAGATGGATATGCGCCGGCTGTCAGACCGTCGCGAATGCGGTGGGTCAGCCATAGGTGCATTCACTGATACACCCTATCGGCGAGCAAACCCGCTTCCACATTGTTTGTCAGGGGCCTTTGCATGTATCAATTGATCCTCGGCGGCGCCCGTTCGGGCAAGAGCCGCCTGGCCGAAAAGCTTGCCGCAGAGAGCGGGCTTGCCGTCATTTATATCGCCACCAGCCAGCCGCTCGACGGTGAGATGAACGAGCGTGTCACTTTGCACCGCCAGCGTCGCCCCGGCCATTGGGGCCTGGTTGAGGAGCCCATCGAGCTGTCGCGCGTGCTGCGCGAGAACGCCGCCACTGATCGCTGCCTGCTGGTGGATTGCCTGACCTTATGGCTCACCAATCTTCTGATGCTCGAAGACCCGGCGCGCCTTGCGTGCGAGCGTGATCAACTGTTGCAAACCCTGGCCTCGCTGCCGGGGGAAATCATTTTTGTCAGCAACGAGACCGGTCTGGGTGTCGTGCCGCTGGGCGAATTGACTCGCCGTTATGTGGATGAAGCCGGTTGGCTGCATCAAGCCTTGGCCGAGCAATGTCAGCGCGTTGTGCTGACGGTCGCCGGCTTGCCCCTGACTTTGAAAGGTACTGCGTTATGACCGATTCCTGGTGGCTCAACCCCTGCAAGGCGGTGAATGCCACAGCCCACGAACAGGCGCTGGCGCGTCAGCAGCAGTTGACCAAGCCCGCTGGCTCCCTCGGCCAGTTGGAGGCCCTGGCGGTGCGGTTGGCGGGTTTGCAGGGCCAGGTCAAACCGTCGGTGGATCACCTGTGGATCGCGATTTTTGCCGGCGATCACGGCGTGGTCGCTGAAGGCGTGTCGGCATTTCCCCAGGCGGTGACCGGGCAGATGCTGCAAAACTTCGTCACCGGTGGTGCGGCAATCAGCGTGTTGGCGCGGCAACTGGAAGCGCAATTGGAAGTGGTTGACCTTGGCACGGTCACGCCTTCCCTGGCTTTGCCTGGCGTTCGTCACCTGAATATCGGTGCGGGCACGGCCAATTTTGTCCATGCCCCGGCGATGACCCAGGCCCAGGGCCAGTTGGCCCTGCAAGCCGGGCGAGACAGCGCACACCGCGCCCTGGAAGGCGGCGCGCAGCTGTTTATCGGCGGCGAGATGGGCATCGGCAACACCACCGCGGCCAGTGCCTTGGCCTGCGCATTGCTGGATTGCCAGGTCGCTGACCTTGCAGGCCCTGGTACCGGTTTGAACGCCGCAGGGGTCAGCCATAAGGTCGCGGTTATCGAGCGCGCCTTGGCGTTGCACGCCGGTCAGCGCGGCGATGCATTGCAAACCCTGTTCAATCTCGGCGGTTTTGAAATAGCCGCGCTGGTCGGTGCTTACTTGGCCTGCGCCCAGAAAGGCATGGTGGTGCTGGTGGATGGGTTCATCTGCAGCGTGGCCGCGCTGGTGGCGGTGCGCTTGAACCCTGCATGCCGCGAATGGCTGGTGTTCGGCCATCGGGGTGCTGAGCCGGGTCATCGCCATGTGCTGCACAGTCTCGATGCGCAACCGTTGCTGGAACTGGGCCTGCGCCTGGGCGAAGGCAGCGGCGCGGCGTTAGCGGTGCCCTTGTTGCGCCTGGCATGCGCGCTGCACGGGCAGATGGCGACCTTCGCCGAAGCCGCCGTGGCGGATCGCCCCGCATGACCTTGCGCCTGGACCTGCTGCGCCACGGCGAAACCGAGCTGGGCGGCGGCCTGCGTGGCAGCCTGGACGATGCGCTGACCGCCAACGGCTGGCAGCAGATGCGCGACGCAGTGGTGGGGCAAGGGCCGTGGGATCGGCTGATCAGCTCGCCGCTGCAACGCTGCGCTCTGTTCGCCCAGGAGCTGGGGACGCAACTTGATTTGCCGGTGAGTCTGGAGCCTGACTTGCAGGAGCTGCACTTCGGCGCCTGGGAAGGGCAGAGTGCGGCCGCGTTGATGGATACCGATGCCGAAGGGCTGGGCTTGTTCTGGGCCAACCCCTATGACTTCACGCCGCCGGAGGGTGAGCCTGTCATCCAGTTTTCCGGGCGGGTGCTTGGCGCTATCGCCCGGTTGCATCAGGCCTATGCTGGTCAGCGGGTGCTGTTGATCAGTCATGGCGGTGTGATGCGCCTGCTGCTGGCCGAGGCGCGAGGGTTGCCCCGTGAGCAACTGCTGAATGTCGAAGTTGGTCACGGCGCCTTGTTCGGCCTGCAGGTTGAGGCCGATGGCGTGTTGAAGGAAGGGCGCTGACGATGCTGCCGTTCTGGATCGCCCTGCAATTTCTCAGCAGCCTGCCCATTCGCTTGCCGGGCATGCCGCAGCCTCAAGAGCTGGGCCGTTCGTTGCTGTTTTATCCGCTGGTAGGGTTGCTGTTCGGCGTGCTGTTATGGGGCCTCAACCAGATGTTGCAGGGCGCCCCGTTGCTGTTGCACGCCGCGTTGCTGCTCACAGCCTGGGTGTTGCTCAGCGGTGGCCTGCACCTGGACGGGCTGGCCGACAGCGCCGATGCCTGGCTGGGTGGTTTTGGCGACCGCGAGCGCACCCTCAGCATCATGAAAGACCCGCGCAGCGGCCCGATTGCGGTGGTCACCCTGGGCCTGGTGCTGCTGCTCAAGTTCAGCGCGCTGGTGGCGTTGATCGAGCAACACAATGGCGCCGCCTTGATCCTGGCGCCCCTGATCGGACGCGCTTCGATGCTGGCGCTGTTTCTCACCACGCGCTATGTGCGGGCGGGCGGATTGGGCCAGGCACTGTCAGACCATCTGCCGCGAATTGTCGGCCAACAGGTGCTGATCCTCAGCGGGTTGGCCTGCATTCTGATCGGCGGTTTCAGCGGCGGTATCGCGGTGTTGCTGGCGGCACTGTGTTTCGTGTGGCTGCGCCAGTTGATGGTCAAGCGTCTGGGCGGTACCACCGGCGACACTGCTGGCGCACTGCTGGAGCTGCTTGAAGTCGCGGTACTGGTCGGGCTGGCGCTGTAACGCCTTCTTGCAATTGGTTAACTCCGGGTATATACACGCTCTATGCTTGCCTCCCAATGTTTATGCACCAACCTGCGACGCGCCGCCCGTGGCGTCAGCAGGCACTACGACGGCGCTCTCGACGGCTTCGGGATCAACGTTGCCCAGTATTCTCTGTTGTGCAACCTGCAGCGCCTCGATCAACCGAGCATTTCCAGCCTGGCGGACGCCATGGGCCTGGATCGCAGCACCCTGGGGCGCAACCTGCGCGTCCTGGAAGGTGAGGGGCTGGTGCAGTTGGTGGAGGGCGATGATTTGCGCAACCGCCTGGTGGTGTTGACTGCCACAGGGCAAGAGCGGCTGACTGCCGCGTTACCGGCTTGGGAAGCGGCGCAACAAAAATTGATTGATAAGCTCGGCGCCGAAAAGCGCGAAATGTTGTTGGCCTTGCTGGATGAACTCGCCTGAACGGCGGTTTGTTCGACTACAAGCGGGTATATACCCGCGAGCGGAGAATAAGAAATGACCTCGATGTGGCGCACCAGTGGTTGGGTCCTTTTAGGGAGTGCGCTGATCCTGGCGTTGTCCTTGGGCGTACGGCATGGCTTTGGCCTGTTCCTGGCGCCGATGAGCAGCGAATTCGGTTGGGGGCGTGAAACCTTTGCCTTTGCCATCGCCTTGCAGAATCTGATCTGGGGCTTGGCGCAGCCATTTACCGGGGCCTTGGCCGACCGTTTCGGCGCGACCAAGGCGGTGTTTGTCGGCGGGGTGTTGTACGCCGTCGGCCTGGTGCTGATGGGCATGTCCGACTCCGCGTGGTCACTGTCGTTGAGCGCAGGTTTGCTGATTGGCATTGGCCTGTCCGGCACCTCGTTCTCGGTGATTCTCGGCGTGGTTGGCCGCGCCGTTGCGCCGGAAAAACGCAGCATGGCCATGGGCATTGCCAGCGCCGCCGGCTCGTTCGGCCAGTTCGCCATGGTGCCCGGCACCCTCGGCTTGATTGGTTGGCTGGGCTGGTCCGCAGCGTTGCTGGCGCTGGGCTTGATGGTGGCGTTGATCCTGCCGCTGGTTGCCATGCTCAAGGATCGACCGTTGCCGGTCACGGTCGGTCAGCAAACCCTGCGTGAAGCGCTCAAGGAGGCCTGCTCTCACTCCGGGTTCTGGCTACTGTCTTTCGGTTTTTTTGTGTGCGGTTTCCAAGTGGTGTTTATCGGTGTGCACTTGCCGGCGTACCTGGTCGACCAGCACCTGCCGGCCACGGTGGGCACCACGGTGCTGGCCTTGATTGGCCTGTTCAACGTATTTGGCACCTACACGGCGGGTTGGCTCGGTGGCCGCATGTCCAAGCCGCGTCTGCTCACCGGCTTGTACCTGTTGCGGGCGGTAGTGATTGTGTTGTTCCTGTGGGCGCCGGTCACCGAAGTCACGGCGTATCTGTTTGGCATGGCGATGGGCTTTTTGTGGTTGTCCACGGTGCCGCTGACCAATGGCACCGTCGCGACCCTGTTTGGGGTGCGCAACCTCTCGATGCTCGGCGGGATTGTGTTCCTGTTCCACCAGCTTGGCTCGTTCCTCGGCGGGTGGCTGGGCGGGGTGGTCTATGATCGAACCGGTAGCTACGATTTGATCTGGCAGGTGGCAATTTTACTCAGCCTGCTTGCCGCCGCGCTGAATTGGCCGGTGCGTGAGCGGCCGGTGGCGCGCATTCAGGCGCAGATGGAGGCGGCATGAGCATGACAGCGCGTCTTATGCTGTTGGCTGTGGGGCTGGGGTTATTGCTGCTGGCCTGGTGGGGTTGGCAACGGGGCGGCCTGGCGTTGATGCAACTGGGCATGGCGATCTGCTAAGTTGTGGGTCTGAACTGACTCAAGGACTTTTGACATGCAGATGCGCTGGCTCGCTGTACCCGTCCTGATGGCTATTGGTAGCGTGGCGATGGCCGCCAGTTGCCCACCGTTGCTGGAGGGCCAATTGCCCAAGCTGCGGGCCAAGGAATCCATCGACCTGTGCCAGCAATTCGCTGGCAAGCCCTTGGTGATCGTCAACACGGCGAGCTTCTGCGGCTTTGCCCCGCAATTCAAAGGCCTGGAAGCGTTGTATCAGCGCTACAAGGGCGAAGGCCTGGAAGTGATCGGCGTGCCGTCCGATGACTTCAAGCAGGAAGCCAAGACCGGGGAAGAAACCGCCAAGGTCTGCTACGTGAATTATGGCGTGACCTTTACCATGACCGAGCCGCAGAAGGTCAAGGGGCCGGATGCGGTGCACCTGTTCAAGGTACTTGCACAGCAGGCCGACGCGGCGCCCAAGTGGAACTTCTACAAGTATGTGGTGGATCGCCAGGGCAATCTGGTTGCCAGTTTTTCCAGCCTGACCAAGCCGGACAGTCCAGAGCTGATCAAGGCGGTGGAACAGGCATTGGCTTCCAAACCCTGACCGCCAGCCAAACAAAAGCCCCGCCTCCTTCACAGGAGAGCGGGGCTTTTGTTTGGCTGCGGGTTAGAACTTGTAGGTCATGCCCAAGCCGAAACCGTTGGCGCTGTTTTCATACTTGGCGTTGTAGCTGGCCAATTGGTTGGAGCGTGAAACCTTGACGTCCTCTTCCTTCAGGTAGGAGTAGGCCAGGTCGATGGTCATGTTATCCATGACCTGGTAGCCCAGGCCCAGGCTGAAGATAGTACGGTCGCCGGTCGGGATGCGCGGTGAGCGATCCGTGTTGTTGGTGGGCGACTGGTCGAATGTCAGGCCGGTACGCAGTACAACTTGCTTGGTGAGCTGGTACGAAGTACCCACGGCGTAGGCCCAGGTGTCGTGCCAGTTCTGGTCTTCCTTGATTGTGCTGACCAGGCCCGGGGCAAGCGCGCCGCCAGTAGCGCCGCTGACGCCTTCGTTCTTGACGGTGATGTCTTTCAGGCGGCTCCAGCGTGTCCAGGTTGCACCGGCATAGAGTTTCCACGCGTCGGTCAGGTCTTGAGTGACGGACAGGTCGTAGGACTCAGGTGTGTCGATTTTCAGCGAGGCGTCATAGCGGTTGCTGCGCAGGAACGGCGAGGTCGCGGTCGGTGCGGTGACTTCGGTGTGGCCGTCCAGCTTGTAGCTGACCTTGGAGTGGTAGGTCAGGCCGACGCGGGTGGTATCGGTGGCTTGGACCAGTATGCCGATGTTGAAGCCCAGCGCGGTGTCGTCACCCTTGATCTTGATATTGGTGTCTGGCGCGCGAGGGTTCAGCGTCAGGTCCGATTCCAGGGTGCCGGCGATGCGGTTGATGGTCGGGCCAAAACCCACGGAAACGCGGTCGTTGAAGGCGTAGCTGACGGTCGGTTGCAAGGTGATGACTTTCACTTCGCTCTTGCTGCCAAAGCCACGGCCCTGGAAGCCGCTTTCGTAGTCGGTCACCAGGCCGAACGGCGCATAGACGCCGAAGCCGACAGCCCACTGGTCGTTGAGCTTATTGGTGTAGAAGCCGAAAGGCACGGCAGTGAAAGGCACCATATCGCCTTTGTTGCTGCCAGCGGAGCGGCCGCTGACATTGCTGATATCGGTGGAGGCATCAATGGCTGCAACGCCACCGGTGATCTGTTGGCCTTCCAGGCGTGCCATACCGGCAGGGTTACCGAACACAGTGCTCGCATCATCGGCAGAAGAAGAGCGACCTGCGAAACCGGTACCCATCCCGCTGACGCTCTGTTCGTTGAGGGCAAAGCCGCTGGCGAACAGTTGGGAGGATGCCATGGCAACGGCGAGGCCAAGTGTGGTCTTGAGCATTACTTTTTTCATTATTAGAACTCCGTGTGATCACCGCAGCGGAAAGTATCAATAAATTTCACATCGCGCTATAGGCTGTAATGCAGGAGATAGAGCGGTTTTGTAGGACAATCCGACCAAAATTGCCGTTTTTTGCCGAATCTTGCAATTTGCCCGGTCAGCAAGCTGCCTGTTTCATGGGGCTTACACAGGTTTGCCACGCTTGGGTGAAATCTCGCAGGCGGCCTTGTGGATGGAATATTTCTTTCCAGATACGCGCCATGGCCAGCACATCGCCGGGTGCGGGTAGGGCAGGGCGCTGTTGTTCCACCAGCAACCAGGCGATGGCCGTGGCGTAGCGCAGGTTCACCGTCAACTCCAACTGAGGCGCGCTGAGGAACGCATGTTGGCTGGCCAGCCCGCGCACCAGGCTGGCGCGTTCCGGGTCCAGGGCCAGGTAGTCATCCCAGAGAGCGCGGTGGCGTGGTTCGGTGATGCTGTAGAGGCCATGGCCGCGCCGGTCATGCAGCGCCGAGCCCAGTTCTGACTGGCTGGCGGCAATGCCCAGCAGCAGGGATTCGGCTGTCGAGCTGTGACGGCCGAGGTACATCAGCGTCGGCCGGATCACATAACGACACAATTCACTGGCGGCAATACCCATACGAGCCTCAGTCCTTGCAAAGGGTGGACGAGCCTGAGAAGGGGAGCTTGGCAGCAATGAATCGGATCTCAGGCCCGTCGTAAGCGGATCAGGCCGCTTGAGTTGAAGTGTAGTGTCATATTCCTGATGTAAAGGACTGTTTTTAAAACATCTTCTGCAATCGGTTATAACGTTTATATCGATTTGTACTTAGCGCCACCGACTCAAGGCCAAATTCCAGGCAATAAAAAACCCTGTTATTCAAACAGGGTTTTTGCGGTTTCAGCGACGCGGGTCGATCAGGCAGTCAGTGCCTGACGGGTACGATCGATCACGGCCTGCAGCGGTTCTGCGCTGGAGTATTGATCGGGGTACAGGCGTTCGCTGTGACGAGCGATGCCGTGTTCGTTGACCAGGGTGAAGCTGAAGCAGCCTTTGCGAGCGGCCATGATCAGGCAGTTCATTGGGGCAAAAGCGTTGGTGAGGGTGCGAATGGCATCCTGAGTGTGGATTTGAGCGTTCATATTATTGGTGTTCCTACAAATGACACGGATAAGAACCGTGCAACGTTAAAACGTTCCAGTAACGCTGATCACCATTGATCAAACGAAGAACCCGACTGGAACAAAGCAGCCAGTTTGAAGCGCTATTGAATTAGGCGCGCTTGGGCTGGCAGGTAGGTACTTAGGAGGGCAGGCAACACAACAGGGGCAAAGGTTCTGGGCCCGGGGTGAAGATCCTGATCAATTTGCAGGTTGGTTCGGTCAGAGTATTGGAACTTCGCGGCACCCTTTGCTTGTTCAAAGGCAGTGTCGTCGCAAGGAATACCTGGAAACCATCGAGGTGGCCGATCCCATGTGGTTCAGGGGACGTATTCGACCAGAATTGACTTTCAGCTTGGTACTAACGCCGCGGATAGTAACGGATTGAAACAGGGAAGGGAAGGCCGATTGCAAAAAAACTTCGATCAGCCGCCGAGCAACTCGCGATAGACCAGCACGGTCATGGACGCGGCCAGGGCGCACCCCAGCCCGTAGGCGGCGAGCGTCAATCGCAAGGACTGGCCGGTCTCGATCATGTGGATCACTTCGCGCATGTCATTGATCCTTCCGTCACTGAGTTCGATGCACAGGACCACGGCGGTAAAGGCGGCTGACAGCAAGATAGCAATGGCGAACAGTGCGCCGTCCGGAGAGGGGAGTGCGGCATTGATTCCCAGGGAGATCGCGCAGATGGCCAGTAGCAGCCCGGCGAATATCAGAATTCCTTTCATCGGCCCTACTGGTTTGCATTGTCGGTGGCGCAGTGTGGCGAGCCGAGGCGGATTTGAAAAGCCCTCGGGTTTGCCCGGTCAGTAACATGTTTAACCGGAGTTGAATCAAAAAGCGCCGACGATATAACCAGTTGATCGGGACTTGTGCACATTTGTGGCCGAGGGTGTAACCCTGCTGTCACTGATCTGCAAGTGCGCCCATTTGCCTGTAATCAAAATTTAAGTCAATGAAAAATCTCGCTTTTTTTTATTGGTGAAAAAATCGTCAGTTTGACTGCGGCCCCCGTTCCATGGGGCTTTGCGCCTGTTCAAGGGGGGTTGTCCACTGAGTTATCCACAGCTTCTGTGGATTGTCCCGAGCGCTTGCTCTAGGACGGGCGTGCACGGTTTTTTCAGCTTTACCTGTACGAAAAAAAGAGTAGAGTGGCGCGCCTTCCGTTCTGCCCCACAGTGCTTTATGAAGTTTCGCTCAGTATCACCTTCTGTTACCGACACGCCCCAAACTGTTACCGCACCCAAGCGTTTTTCCTTGAAGGTCGCTTTGTGGCTGCTCGACAGCCCGCGCCTGGGGCAGAGCACCAATATCAAGCATCTCGCCGGACGCTTGCTCAAGCAACCTGCCCGCGAAGGCGTGGTGGCCGCGCAGAGCCGTCTTGGCCAACTGATGTGCCGCGAGTGCGGAAACGCCCGTGACCGGCGCATCGGCCACGATTTGTTGCGTTCGGCTGCTCGCGCCGGCGACCGTCGCGCCCAGCGCGAACTGGGCCAGGTCGAAGACTGAGCTGTCCTCCGGCCTTAGGCTTGGTTACCCTTGATCTTTTTCGGTGATGGCAGAAATGGCTATGGTGTTTGACTGGACCAGTATCGCCTTGGGTCTTGTGGGCGCAGCCGTGCCGCTACTGGCATTGTGCTGGCAACTCCAGCGGCGCCTGACCGCACGCACCACCGGTTGGGAGCTGCTGGAGGAACGCCTGGCGACCGCACAACTGGCCCAGGAAGGGCTCGCCGCCCAACTGGACGCCAGCCGCGATGAGATCAGTGACCTGAGCCAGGCCAATGCCGCCAAACAAGCCGACCTGGCGGCGCTGCGCCGTGAAGTCGAGTTGTTGCAGATCGACCGCGATAACGCCCGCGATGCCGCGCACGCCTGGAACCTCGACCGCAGCGCCAAGGAAACCGAACTGCGTCGCCTCGACGCCTTGGCCGCTGCCCTGAGCGCCGAATTGCGCGAGCAGCAAGAGAGTCATCAGCAACGCCTCACCGACCTGCAAGGCTCACGGGACGAGCTGCGTGCACAATTTGCCGAGCTGGCCGGCAAGATTTTCGACGAGCGTGAGCAACGCTTTGCCGAAACCAGCCAGGAACGCTTGGGCCAACTTTTGGACCCGCTCAAGGAACGTATCCAGTCCTTCGAGAAGCGTGTCGAAGAAAGCTATCAGAACGAAGCCCGAGAGCGCTTTTCCCTCGCCAAAGAGCTTGAGCGCCTGCAGCAATTGAACCTGCGTCTGTCGGACGAAGCCACTAACCTGACCCGCGCCCTCAAGGGCCAGAAAACCCAGGGTAACTGGGGTGAGCTGATTCTTGAACGGGTGCTGGAGCACGCGGGCCTGGAGAAGGGCCGTGAGTACCAGACCCAGGTCAGCCTCAAAGGCCCGGATGGCGAGCGTTTCCAGCCTGACGTGCTGATCATGTTGCCCGGCGACAAGCAGGTGGTGGTCGACTCCAAGGTCAGCTTGACCGCCTATCAGCAGTACGTCGCGGCGGATGACGAGGTGATTGGCCAGGCCGCCTTGAAGCAACACGTGCTGTCCCTGCGTAATCATGTCAAAGGCTTGGCCGGCAAGGACTACAAGCGCCTGGAGGGGTTGCACAGCCTGGATTTCGTCCTGCTGTTCGTACCGATCGAGGCTGCCTTTTCTGCGGCATTGCAGGCCGAGCCCAACCTGTTCCAGGAAGCCTTCGACCGTCATATCGTAATCGTCAGCCCCACGACCTTGCTCGCCACCCTGCGCGTGATCGACAGCCTGTGGAAGCAGGAGCGCCAGAGCCAGAACGCACGAGAAATTGCCGAGCGTGCCGGTTGGCTGTATGACAAGTTCGTGCTGTTTATCCAGGACCTGGACGAAGTGGGCAACCGGCTACAACAGTTGGACAAGGCCTACAGCGCGGCGCGCAACAAGCTGACGGATGGGCGTGGGAACCTGGTCAGCCGTACCGAGCAACTCAGGTTGCTCGGTGCCCGCGCCAGCAAGAGCTTGCCGGCGGATCTGCTGGAGCGGGCGATGACCGATTCGGATGGCGTGGCGCATCTCCCGGAATAAATAAATACCTGAATTGTGAATAGATCGAATACAGCCCCGTTACAGGGGCAGATGTCTGCTCAATAGCGCCCGCAACGCCGCCGGCTTCACCGGCTTGGCCAAGTAGTCCAACCCCGCCCCATGCACCTCGGCCACCATCTCCGGTCGCCCATCGGCACTGATCACTACGCCGGGAATCGGCTCGGCCAGTTGCGCACGCAGCCAGCCCATCAACTCGGTACCGGTTTCGCCGTGGTCCAGGTGGTAATCCACCAACGCCAGTTGCGGGCGGATGCCCTCGGCCAGCAATGCCGCGCATTCGGCCTGGTTGGCGGCCGTCCAGACTTCACAGCCCCAGCGCGTGAGCAGGCTGCGCATGCCGATCAGGATGCTGTCTTCGTTATCCACACACAGCACGCGTGCGCCACTCAAGGGCAGGCCGGTTTCTGCGGGCGCCTTGGGTTGCACGCTGGTCTGGTTACGGGCCAGCGGCACGCACACGCTGAAGACGCTGCCTTTGCCCGGCCAGGAGCGCACGCTCAGGCGATGGCCCAGCACGCGGCACAGGCCGTCGGCAATCGCCAGGCCCAGCCCCAGGCCCTTTTCGGCACGGGTCTGGTGACTGTCCAGGCGCTTGAACTCTTCGAAGATCACCTTTTGTTTATCGGGCGCAATACCAGGGCCGCGATCCCAGACCTCCAGGCAGAGCTCGCCCTTGCGACGACGTACGCCCAGCAGCACTGGGCCGTCGGCATAACGGAAGGCATTGGTCAGAAAATTCTGCAAAATCCGTCGCAGCAGCTTGATGTCGCTGTCCACTCGCAAACGGCTGCCGCGCCAGCGGAAGCGCAAGTGTTGCTCCTGGGCCAGCGCCTTGAATTCTGCGCCCAGGGTGTCGAACAGCTCGTTGAGGACAAAGGGCTGGCGTTGTGGGTTGATCTTGCCGTTTTCCAGGCGCGAAATGTCCAGCAAATCGCTGATCAGGTCTTCGGCCGAGCGCAGTGAGCTATCCAGATGCTGCACCAACTGCCGTGCCTCGCCGGACAGGCCATCGGTCTGGTGGGAGAGGGCGGCGGAAAACAACCGCGCAGCGTTCAGCGGTTGCATCAGGTCATGGCTCACGGCCGCCAGGAACCGCGTCTTCGACTGGCTGGCGGATTCGGCCACGCCCTTGGCGTCGGTGAGGGCCACGTTCAGTTGCGACAGTTCATGGGTGCGCTCGGTCACCCGCTGCTCCAGGCCCTCATTGGCCTCGGTCAGCGCTTGTTCGGCTTCGCGGAAGGCGGTGATGTCGGTGAAGCTCATGACAAACCCGCCGCCGGGCATCGGGTTGCCGATCAACTCGATCACCCGGCCATTGGGGAACAGGCGCTCGGAGGTGTGCGCACGCCCCTGGCGCATCCAGTGCAGGCGACGCGCCACGTGCACCTGCGCTTCACCGGGGCCACACAGGCCGCGCTCGGCGTTGTAGCGAATGATGTCTGCAATGGGCCGGCCGACGCTGATCAAGCCGTCCGGGTAGTTGAACAGTTCCAGGTAGCGCCGGTTCCAGGCCACCAGCTTGAGCGACTGGTCCACCACGCTGATGCCCTGGGTGATGTTCTCAATGGCACCTTGCAACAGAGCGCGGTTGAACTGCAGCACTTCCGAGGCTTCGTCGGCGATACGGACCACGTCCTCGAGTTGCATTTCCCGCCCTTCAATCGCCGCTTTCACCACCGCCCGCGTCGAGGAGGCTCCGAGTACGCCGGCCAGCAAGCGTTCGGTGTGGGCGATCCAATCGTTATCGGCATTCTGGTTGGGGTTGAAGCCTTTGCCCTGGCGATAGGCGAAGCGAATAAAACTCTGCTGGGCCCGTTCTTCCCCGACGAAGCGTGCCGCCAGGCTGAGCAGGTCGCTGATCTGCACCGACAGCATGGAGCGCGCACTCGCACGCTGGCTGATTTCCTGGCCGATAAAACGGCCTGCCTGCCAGTGCTCGGAAACCCGTGTGCGCGACAACATCGACACCCACACGAAGAGAGTGAAGTTACCTGCCAGGGAGAACACGGTGCCCAGGGTCAGCGAGGTGACCGACAGCCCGAACGGGTGGGAGTGCATCCAGGTCAGGCCGGGGAAAAGGTTGAGCGACCAGCCCAGACTTTTCGCCGTCACTGGCAAGACCAACGTGTAGAACCACAGGAAAGTACCGGCGGCCAAACCGGCAAAGACCCCCCGCCGGTTGGCCTGCTTCCAATAGAGGGCGCCGAGCATCGCCGGGGCCAGTTGGGTCACAGCGGCAAAAGCGATCTGGCCGATGGTCGCCAGGCTGGCGGTGGAGCCCAGCAAGCGGTAGCTCACGTACGCCAGCAGCAGGATGATCACAATGCTCACCCGGCGAACCGACAGCATCCAGTGACGGAAGACTTCGAATGGCCGCTCGGCGCTGGATCGGCGCAACAGCCAGGGCAGCAGCATGTCGTTGGAAACCATGGTCGACAAGGCGATGCTCGCCACGATGACCATGCCAGTGGCCGCCGATGCACCGCCAATGAATGCCAGCACGGCGAGGGCAGGATGGGCCTCGGCCATTGGCAGGCTGATCACATAGGAGTCCGGCAGCACCGAGCTGGGCAACAGCATCTTGCCGCCCAGGGCGATGGGCACCACGAACAGTGCCGCGAGGATCAAATAAGCCGGGAACACCCACTTGGCCAGGCGCAAATCCTGGGGGTCGATGTTCTCCACCACCGTCACATGGAATTGTCGCGGCAGGCAGATGATCGCCATCATGGCGACGCCGGTCTGTACCACCATCGAAGGCCAGTTGATGGTCTCTTTCCAGTATTCCTCAAGGCGCGGGGCGAGCATGGCCTGGCTGAACAGATCGCCGAAACCGTCGTACAAGCCGTAGGTGACAAACGCACCGACGGCGAGAAAAGCGAACAGCTTGACCAGCGACTCAAAGGCAATCGCCAGCACCATGCCGCGGTGGTGTTCGGTGGCGTCGAGGTTGCGTGTACCGAACACGATGGTAAACAGCGCCAATACCAGCGACACAATCAAGGCCGTGTCCTGGGCGCGGGTGCCGGTGGTGTCGGGGCCGGCGCCGATCAGCAGGTTCACGCCCAGCACGATGCCTTTGAGCTGCAACGCGATATAGGGCAGCACGCCGACCAGGCAGATCAACGCCACCACCACCGCCAGGGACTGGGATTTGCCGTAGCGGGCGGCGATAAAGTCGGCGATTGAGGTGATGTTTTCCTGCTTGCTGATCAGGATCATCTTCTGCAGCACCCAGGGTGCCAGCACCAGCAGCAGCACAGGTCCCAGGTAGATCGGCAAGAATGCCCACAGCTGTTCGGCCGCTTGGCCTACGGCGCCGAAGAAGGTCCAACTGGTGCAATACACCGCCAGCGACAGGCTATACACCCAGGCACGCACGCGCGGCGGCAGCGGCGCATGGCGGCGGTCACCGTAAAAGGCGATGGCAAACATAGTGGCCATATAGGCCAGGGCAACGGCGGCGATCAGCCCGCTGGACAGCGTCATGGTAACTCCGAGCATAAGAACACCCGGGCATTCCAGGCCCGGTTGGACAGTCTCGCATGATGCCTGGTGTTAGTCAGTGTCGACCAAGGTCGTGTGGGATCGAATGTCGCAGGCGGCGCTCAGCGTGGCGGCAGGGTTTTCTGGCGCAGGATGTAGATCGTCACCAGCACCGCACTGGTTAGCATAAAGCCCCGTGCCCATGGCAGTGGCACCAGGTAGCAGGAAATCGAGATGCTCAGCCACATCAAGCCGATGGCGTAGACCTTGCCTTTGAGCGGGATGCCATTGCCGTCGAGGTAATCGCGCACCCAGGGCCCCAGGCGCGGGTGTTCCACCAGCCAGTGGTAGAAGCGCGGGGAGCTGCGAGCGAAGCAGGCGGCGGCGAGTAGCAGGAAGGGTGTGGTCGGCAGTACCGGCAGGAAAATACCGATGACTCCCAGCGCTACGCTTAGCCAGCCGATGGCCAGCAGCGCATAGCGCAGGAGCAGTGGACGGTTGCCCATGGGTTCCACGGGCAAGCGACTCAGTGGTGACGTGGCTTGAGGATCGCCGGTTTTTCGTCAGGCGCGTTGCACAGCAGGTACAGCGCGGTCAGGGCTTCCGGGATCTGCACGATCATGTCGTCCATCAGGTTGGCGTCGGCGGCGATGTCGGAGAACTCTGCTTCTTCTTCGAACAGGCCCGAACCGACCATGATCGGCAGCAGCATTTCGCTGACTTCTTCTTCGGCGGTTTCGAACCAGGCGGCTTCGCGCAGGAATACGCCTTCCATGAAACCGATGCACCAGCCGCGCAGGTCGGAGTCATCCGGATCGTCGCCCAGGTCCAGCTCGCACGGCAACTCGAACTCTTCGTCGGAGGCCAGTTGGCGCGCGATGTGGGCCTTGAGGGCGATCAGGGTGGATTCGATTTCTTCGCGATGGGCGGCGTCGCTGTAATGAGGCTCTTCAGCGAACAGCGCGTCGATCCATTCACGGTCCGGGACGGGGTCGGAGCAGATCGACAGGGCGGTCAGGTAGCCGTGGGCGGCCACGTAGTCCAGCGCCTCGTCATGCAGCTCATCGGCGTCGAGGAAGGCTTGCAGGCGGGTTAGTTGCTCAGCGAAGGACATTGAAGGGCTACCTTGGGAATAAACGATGCTGAATTCTAGGCTTTCTTGAGCGCCCAGGCCAGCCGCACGGCATATTTGCCCGGTTTTAGCCTGGTGCGTCTATTCGTCAGTCGCGCCCTTTGGTGGATAACGCTCGGGTATACTGCCGCGTTTTGTGATGCCCCTGCAGGCCCAGCGCCAATCCGGGAAAACTTCGCTTACGGATTATTTTTCGTGAGCGCGGATATTTTCGGCCAGCCTGTATTGAGGGATTTCGGCACCATTTTGGAGTTTTACATGCTCGAGCAGGCTCAACGCGTCCTCAAGGACATCTTCGGCTACGACAGTTTTCGTGGCCGCCAGGGTGCGATCATTGAGCGCGTGGCCAGTGGCGGCGATGCCCTGGTGCTGATGCCTACCGGTGGCGGCAAGTCGCTGTGCTTCCAGGTGCCGGCGCTGTTGCGCAATGGCCTGGCCGTGGTGGTGTCGCCGCTGATTGCGTTGATGGACGACCAGGTCGCCACCCTTGAAGAACTCGGTGTCGCCGCCGCGTCGTTGAACTCCACCCTCAGCGCCGAGCAGCAGCGCGACCTGGCTGCACGCATTAAGCGGGGCGAGGTTAAAATGCTTTACCTTGCGCCGGAGCGTCTGGTGCAGCCACGCATGCTGGCCTTTTTGCAGAGCCTTGAGATCGCTCTGTTCGCCATCGACGAAGCCCACTGTGTGTCGCAATGGGGCCACGATTTCCGCCGCGAATACCTGCAGCTTGGCCAATTGGCAGAACTGTTTCCCGATGTGCCGCGTATCGCCCTGACCGCCACCGCCGACAAGCGCACCCGCGAAGAGATCGTCGAGCGCCTGCATTTGCAGAACGCCGAGCGCTTCCTGTCGAGTTTTGACCGGCCCAATATTTTCTACCGCATCGTGCCCAAGGAGCAGCCGCGCAAGCAGTTGCTGGCGTTCCTGTCCGAGCGGCGCAGTGACGCGGGCATTGTGTATTGCCTGTCGCGCAAGAAAGTCGACGAGGTCGCGGCGTTCCTCTGTGAACAAGGCTACCCGGCGCTGCCTTACCATGCCGGGCTGCCCAATGAAACGCGATCAGCGCACCAGAAACGCTTCCTGAACGAGGAAGGCCTGATCATGGTGGCGACCATTGCCTTTGGCATGGGCATCGACAAATCCAATGTGCGTTTCGTGGCGCACATGGATCTGCCCAAGTCCCTTGAGGCTTATTACCAGGAAACCGGGCGTGCCGGCCGCGATGGCCTGCCGGCGGATGCCTGGATGGTCTACGGCCTGCAAGACGTGGTGATGCTCAAGCAGATGCTGCAGAACTCCGAGGGCGACGAGCGCCACAAGCGCCTGGAGCAGCACAAGCTCGATGCCATGCTGTCGTTGTGCGAAGAGACCCGCTGCCGCCGCCAGACCCTGCTGGCGTATTTTGACGAAGACATGCCTGAGCCCTGCGGCCACTGCGATAACTGCATCGACGGCGTGCAAACCTGGGACGCCACCGAACCGGCGCGCCAGGCGTTGTCGACGATCTATCGCACCGGCCAGCGTTATGGCGTGGGCCATCTGGTGGATGTTCTGCTGGGCAAGGACAACGAAAAAATCCGCAGCTTCGGCCACGAAAAACTCTCGGTGTACGGTGTCGGTAAAGCTCGCGCCGAAGGTGAGTGGCGTTCGCTGTTTCGCCAGATGGTTGCCCGTGGGCTTGTCGACATCGATATCGAAGGCTACGGCGGGCTGCGCCTGAATGACAGTTGCCGGCCGTTGCTCAAGGGCGAAGTGAGCCTCCAGCTGCGCCGTGACCTCAAGCCGCAGACCACCGCCAAAAGCAGCAGCACCAGCCAGGCCAGCCAACTGGTGCGGGGTGAAGAGCGCGAACAATGGGAAGCCTTGCGCACCCTGCGGCGCAAACTGGCGCAGGAGCACAGCGTGCCACCCTACGTTATCTTCCCCGACTCCACCTTGCTGGAGATGCTCCGCGAGCAGCCCACCACCATGGCCGAGATGGCTCGGGTCAGCGGTGTGGGCGCACGCAAACTGGAGCGCTACGGCCAGGCCTTCCTGGAAGTGCTCGGCGGCCAGGCCGAAGCGCCGAAGGAAATCGCCGATATTCGCCACGAACTGATCAGCCTGGCCCGTGCCGGCATGACCCCGATCCAGATCGCAGGCCAACTGCAATGCTCGGAAAAAAACGTGTACACCTTGCTCGCCGAAGCCATCGGCAAGCAGCAATTGTCCCTGGAGCAGGCCCTTGATTTACCTGAGGATTTGCTCGGTGAAATCCAGGACGCCTTTCTCGATGGAGAAGGCGAATTGCCAGCTGTCACCGAAATTGCGCCGTTGTTTACCGGGCGTGTTCCGGAAGGCGTTTTGTACTGCGTGCGTGCCGCTTTGCAGTCTGAATTCGAAATTTAGTGTGCCAATTACGACAATGTAACGAATCAGTACATAGCGGGCCTTGCCTATGGGCAGGGCTCATGCTTAGCTGACTAATAATTAGCCATACTTTATTTTCAGTCTTAAACACGAGTTTTTTATGCCGTTAACCGATCAACACCGTTTTGGCATGCAGTTGGCGCAAATGTCGCGAGGTTGGCGCGCCGAACTGGACCGCCGCCTGGCGGGGCTGGGCTTGTCCCAGGCGCGCTGGTTGGTGCTGCTGCACCTGGCCCGTTTTGTCGAAGCACCCACCCAGCGTGAATTGGCCCAAAGTGTCGGCGTGGAAGGGCCCACCCTGGCTCGCCTGCTCGACAGCCTGGAAGGCCAGGGCCTGGTGCAACGCCAGGCCGTAGTGGAAGACCGTCGTGCCAAACGTATCCTGCTGTGCGACACCGCCCAACCGTTGATCGACCAGATCGAAACCATTGCCACGGCGTTGCGCCATGAATTGTTCGTGGGCGTGAATGAAGAAGACCTGCGGGTGTGCATGCGGGTGCATGAGCACATCCTGGCGAACCTGGAAAAGTCCTGATCTAAATAATGTGAGAGCTGGCTTGCCTGTGATGACGGACATTCAGTCAAGTGATTAGCTGACTACTGACGCACCGCTATCGCAGGCAAGCCAGCTCCCACATTGGGTTTCGTGTTCGGCTTCTTAGAACGTCTGGCCCAGGTTCAAGTACACCGCCTTCTGATTATCATCATTGAACCCATAGCTGAAATTCAGCGGGCCCAAGGGTGTGTCAAACCCCAGGAAAATACTCGCGGCGTTGATATAGCCGCTGTCGAACTCGTTATCGTTGTTCCACGCCCGGCCCCGCTCCAGGGATGCACCCAGGTACAACGGGAAGTCCAGCGGCAGGTAAGAGCGTGGGGTGAGCCTGCGGAAGTACACCGCGCGCATGAGGCTGATGTTCTGCCCCGAAATCGCATCCTGGCGGAAGCCCGACAATTGCCGTGCGCCCCCCAGCAGGAAGCTGGAAATCACCACATCCGAATTATCCAGTGTGCGACCGTAACGACCGCCCAGTATCAAGGTGTCCGGCCCGTGGCTCATGGCCTTGTCCAGCTTGAATTCCCACTGGCGATAGCGCTGGTCGGAGCCCAGACCGGGTTCGAATTCGCGAAAGGCCAGGCCTATGTCTTCGCCACTGTGGGGGAAGTACACGTTGTCCAGGGAGTCGAAGGAGTATTTGAGTTCATAGAAACCTTCGCTGAAGCTCACGCTCGGCAGGTCGCGGTCACCAATGCGCACGTCCGCCTTGCCCCAGGCTTCGCCCACGCCAAAGCGGATCTCGCCGCTGTTGCCGATCTGCCGGCCCACATTCAGACCAAAGCCATAGCGTTCCAGGCGGTATTCGGAGATGGGGTCGTTGTCCAGGATCAGCTCGACGTTCTGTGCCTCGGCCCTGATGTAGGGGGCCACAAAGTAGCGTGAGCCGGTGTCCATGGGTTGGTAGAACTCGCTGTAGAGCTCCTGCCGATCACCAATCTGCACCCGTGTGAGCCATTCTGCGCCGAGGCGGTTGATGCCATTCACACGGTAACTGGCGCCGAGGTTGAAGGCGCTATCACCGCGCATGTCATCCGAGAGGTTCAAGCCCAGGCGCAGGTAGTCGGTGCCGCTGCGCTTGCCGCGTGCGCTGATCACCAGGGTGTTGTCCTGGCCCTTTTTCACTACGCGGTATTGCACCTGCTCGAAGTAATCCAGGCCGTACAGGGTGCCCATGTCCGATTGCAGGCGGCCCAGATTCAAAGGTTCTCCCAGGCCCTGGCGAATGTAGTAGCGGATAACGTCATCGCTGACCTTCGAGTCGTTCTCCACCTGGATCGCGGTGATCACCGGGGTGCGTTCGCCCGGTGTGCGCGCGGCTACCAGGTCGGCGTCGATGGGGTCGGCAGGGCGCAGGTGTGCCAGGCGTACGTCGAGGACACGGGTGGCGCGGTAGCCAGCGTCGATCATGTCCTTGGCGCGGCCAAAGTCGGTGACGCCATAAGCGGCCAGCGGTGGTTGGATCAACACATCCTTGGGGTTCAGGGCCTTGAGCTGCTCTTCGGAGTTGCGCCGGGTCATCAGGGTGATGGACTGGTTGAGCACATCCACCACGGTGGCCAGTTGCTTGCGCGAGCGTAGCGGGGTGCCGATGTCGACCACGATGGCGATATCGACGCCCATCTCCCGCGCCACGTCCAACGGAATGTTGTCGGTCATGCCGCCATCTACCAGCAGGCGGCCATCCAGCTCCACCGGGGCGAACACCGCGGGGATCGACATGCTGGCGCGTATCACCTGGGGCAGGTGGCCTTTGCTGAACACCACTTTTTCGCCGGTGGTGATGTCGGTGGCCACGGCGCGGAATGGGATCGGCAGCTTGTCGAAATTACGTGTGTTGCTGCTGTGGGCGAACATGCTTTCCAACAGCAGTGCCAGGTTCTGGCCCTGGATCACGCCCAGCGGCAGGCCTAGGCTGCCATCGTCGCGGAAACTGAGTTTTTGTTTGACCAGGAAATCCCGGTCATCCTGTTTGCGCCGAAACGGTACGTCTTCACGTGGTGGCGCGTCGGACAGGGCCTGCTGCCAGTCGATACCCAGCGCCAACTTCTCCAGCTCGTCGATCTTGTAGCCTGACGCGTACAACCCGCCAATCACCGCGCCCATGCTGGTGCCGGCAATCGCATCGATATGAATACCTTGCTCCTCAAGCGCCTTGAGCACACCGATATGCGCCAGGCCACGGGCGGCCCCGCCGGACAGCACCAGGCCGATTTTCGGGCGGGGCGCTTCTACCGCGTCGGCAAGTAGGGGGACAAGGCACAGGAACAGGCAAGACAGCAGGCGGCGCATCATCAATCTCGTGGCTGGGCGACAAAGGCCGCTATTATAGCCACCCGATTCGCTGAGCCTGTTACGCCAGGAGCCGCTTAATGATGTCTGCATGCAAACCCGAGATCGTTATCACCTATTGCACCCAGTGCCAGTGGTTGCTGCGCGCCGCGTGGCTGGCCCAGGAGCTACTCAGCACCTTTGCCGATGACTTGGGGCGCGTGGCACTGGAACCGGCCACCGGCGGGGCCTTTCGCATTACCTGCGATGGCGTGCAGATTTGGGAGCGCAAGGCCGATGGCGGTTTTCCCGAGGCCAAGGTGCTCAAGCAACGAGTGCGCGACCAGATTGATCCCGAGCGCGACCTGGGCCATAACGATCGTACGCAATGAAGGTCACCGCCACTGGAGGACGGTGACCCCTCTCGCTATTTGGCGGCGAGTTTTTGCTTGATAAACCCGACCACCCACGTCAGCACCAACCCACCGACACCACCGCCGACAATATTGCTGCCAACCGCGGCCATATCCAGCGCTTCGCCGCTGGTGGTGCCCGTAAGTGCGGCGACAACCTGGCCCAGCACGAGGCCACCGACCCCGCCGAGGAAAGTATTGAGTCCGGTCCCCAGACCTTGTTTGGTCATGCCAGCGATGTTGCCGCCGACGGCACCACTGATAATCTGAACCAGCAAGCTGATGAGCATTTCCATGATGAAGCTCCTGCATCGCATTGAGGGATGACCACTCGCTTGCAGCAACTTCAGAAAACACCATGGCTGTCGTCGAGGAGTCTTTATCCGTTGAACGACTACAGACTGTTGCGGACGTTTAAAGTATAGATCAGGCTGTGGCTGCCGGCTGTTTGGCCTGGCTGGCGCTGCCCATCAGGCCGGAGAGCACGATGGCGACGATGATCAAGGCGCCGCCCAGCAGCATGCGCAGGGTCGGGGTTTCGGCAAACAACAGCCAGGCCACGGTGATGCCGTAGACGGGTTCCATGGCAAACACCACCGACGCGGTGCGCGCCTTGATCACCGCGAGGCTGGCGACAAACAGGCTATGGGCCAGGCCGGTACAGAACACCCCCAGCAGTCCGATCCACAGCCAATCTATCCCACGTACATCCGCCAACCCCGGCGCGGCTACGGGCAGCAGGCACGCGGCGACCACGACGTTCTGGCACAGCGCGGCCTGTACCGCTGGAATTCGCCCGGAACTGGCGCGATTGTTCAACGACAACAACGAGAACAACAGGCCCGAGGCGATCCCCCAGAGCAGCCCGCCGGTGGCTTGGCTGGCGAGGTCGAAATCGGGGGTGACCAGCACCAGGCCAACGGTAACAAGGGCGACCAGCAGCACTTCATTGGGCCGAATACGCTCGCGGAAAATCAGCCCCTCAAGGATCACCGTAAAGGCCGGAAACGCGGTGAACCCCAGGGTCGCCACGGCCACGCCGGCGACTTTGACGGCGATAAAGAACGTCACCCAATGGGCAGCCAACAACACACCGCTGACCAGCAGCCGGCGCCAGTCACGCATCTCCAGTTTTTTCCAGGGAGCGTTGCTGGCAAAGCGCGCAAAGACCGCCAGTGCCAGCACGGCAAACGCCGCCCGGCCAAATACGATGATGGCGGGGGAGGCCGCCGCCAGCTTGCCGAACACGCCAGTGAGGCCAAACATCAATGCGCCGATATGCAGGGCGCCAAGGGCTGAGCGGGGAGTCATTGCGATCCTTGATCCAACAGGGGGTGAGAGCCTCGCAGTCTAGAGGGTTGGCGGGTGGGCGTCTGTCGCGGGTGGGGTGATTTTTAGCGCAAGACTCTTGCTAGCCCGCTCGACGCAACGCACCGGGCGAGGCGCCAAACGCCCGAAGCATGGCCGCGCAAAATGCACTTTGCGAGGCGTAGCCGACGCGCTCGGCAATCTCGCCGATGGGCAGGGAGGTTTCGCGTAAAAGCCTGAGCGCCATGTGCAAGCGGCGACTGCGTAGATAGTCCATCGGCGTTTGCCCGCACTCAGCCATAAACCGTGCATGCAGGCGCGGCACGGACAAGTCGGCAATTCGCGCCAGGTCGGCCACCTGGAGCGGACGCGCCGCATGGCGCTCGATATGGGTATTGAACGCGGCATAAGGCAGGCGCCGGCCAGGCAGCGGTTGGGCCTGAGGGTGGTTGAGGCTGGCCAGTAACAACACGGCACCTTGCTGGACGATCAGCGGGTCGTGCACCGGGCTTTGTGCCAGCCATTGCACCAACTGGTGTTGCCGGGCATCCAGCGCCAGGCGCGCGGGTTGGTCGAGCAAGCGGCGGCTGGCATCGGCATGTTCGCCCAAGGATTGCACCACCCAGTGCTCGGTCGGCACATCCAGCACCAGGCAGCGGCTGCCATCGCGGCTGAAGCAGGCGTGGTGGGCGGAGAAGGGCAGCACCATCACGCTGCTTTCGCGCACCTGGCTGCCACGGCCATCGACTTCCAGGTCCAGGTGCCCGGAAAGGCCGAACACCAACTGCGCATGGTCATGGTAGTGGGCAATGGGCGCTTCGAGGTAGTGGCGTAGCGTGAGGGTCGGGCTCATCGCGGTCTCCAGGGCGGCAAGCCGTCAGTCTACAACGCTTGGCGGGCCGCGGGCGCTGTCATCAGACTGACGCACGCTTGTCATGGGCTATTAATCGCCAAGGCGCAAGCTCGCCAAAACAGCGTCGAGGGATGCCCATGACCCGTGCCGAGTTCACCAAGCCCAGCCGCAAGCAACGGGTGCGAACCCTGTGGATTTCCGACGTGCACCTGGGCACTCGGGATTGCCAGGCCGAACACCTGTCGCACTTTCTCAAGGGCTACCACGCCGACAAGGTCTACCTGGTCGGTGACATCATCGACGGCTGGAAACTGCGCGGCGGCATGTATTGGCCTCAAGCCCATACCAACGTAATCCGGCGCCTGCTGACCATGGCCAAGCGTGGCACCGAGGTGATCTATGTCACCGGCAACCATGACGAGTTCCTGCGCCGCTATTCCAAGCTGATCCTGGGCAATATCCAATTGGTCGATGAGGCTGTGCACGTCACCGCCGATGGCCGCCATTTGCTGGTGATTCATGGCGACCAGTTTGATGTGATCACGCGCTATCACCGCTGGCTCGCCTTCCTCGGCGACTCGGCCTACGAATTCACCCTGACGCTGAACCGCTGGCTGAACCACTGGCGTGCGCGGTATGGCTACGGTTATTGGTCGCTGTCGTCGTACCTGAAACACAAGGTCAAGACGGCGGTGAGTTTTATCAGCGATTTCGAAGAGGCGATCGCCCACGAGGTGACCAAACGGGAATTGCACGGGGTGGTGTGCGGGCATATTCACCATGCCGAGATTCGCAAGGTGGGCGAGGTGGATTACCTCAACTGCGGGGACTGGGTGGAGTCGTGCACGGCATTGATCGAGCACTGGGATGGGCATATCGAGTTGTATCGGTTGGCGGATGCGCAGGCCAAAGAGGCACTGCTAAAGGCCGAAATGGTCGCTGGCTGAACCTGTGGCGAGGGAGCTTGCTCCCGTGACGGCCTGACAGCCGACGCTGATCTACCTGACACCCCGCGATTCAAATGTGGGAGCGGGCTTGCCCGCGATGGCGGCGGGTCAGGCAATTAATCTGCAACTGAACCACCGCCATCGCAGGCAAGCCACACACAGTTAATCCTGTTGCTTCAGTTGGAAACGTCGGCGATGGCTTGAGCCAGCAACGTCAAGCGCGTCGCATCAACCCCAGCCACGTTAGCCCGCCCCGAACTGACCATATACACACTGTGCTTTTCGCGCAGTTGCTTGACCTGCTCGGCACTCAAGCCGGTATAGGAAAACATCCCACGCTGCGCGCCGATATGTGCGAATTTCTCGGCCAGGCCATGGGGCGCAAGCGCTTCCACCAATCCTGCGCGCAAATGGGCGATCCGCGAACGCATGGCCTCGACTTCCTCGCTCCACTGCTTTTTCAACCGTGCATCACCGAGGATGGTCGCCACCACGGCGGCACCGTGATCCGGCGGTGTCGACCACAGGTTGCGAGCGATATTCGCCAGTTGGCTACGCACATCGGTGAGCTTTTCAGCATCCGCCGCACACACGATCAATGCACCCACGCGGTCGCGATACAGGCCGAAGTTTTTCGAGCACGAACTGGTGATCAGCACTTCCGGTAGCTCGGCGGCAAACAGGCGCACCGCCCAGGCGTCCTGCTCCAGGCCATCGCCAAAGCCCTGGTAGGCAAAGTCGATCAGTGGCAGCAACTGGCGTTCCCGCACGATCTGCAACACCTGGCGCCAGTCATCCTGAGACAGGTCAAAGCCGGTCGGGTTATGGCAGCACGCGTGCAGCAGCACCACGTCACCCTTGGGTACCGTGGACAGGGTTGCCAGCATCGCCGTCACGTCCAGGCGGTTGTCACTGCCCACGTAAGGGTAATGACTGACCTTGAGCCCGGCCTTGGCAAAAATGGTTTCGTGGATCGGCCACGTCGGGTTGCTCAGCCACACGCCACGGCCCGGCAGGCTGTGGGCGATAAAGTCGGCACTCAAGCGCAGGGCGCCGGTGCCGCCTGGGGTTTGCGTGGCGCCAGCGCGGCGGTCACGCAGCAAGGCCGAGTCGGCGCCGAGCACCAGTTGGCTGATCAGGCTGCCAAAGGCCGCATCGCCATGGCCACCGATATAGGTTTTGGTCACTTGAGTGTCGACCAGGCGCTGTTCCGCCAGCTTCACCGAGTGAGGAATCGGCGTGAGGCCTTGGTCGTCCTTATAGACACCTACGCCCAGGTCGAACTTGTTCGGGTTGGCGTCCTGGGTATACAGGTCCATCAGCCCGAGGATCGGGTCGCCGGGCACGCGGTCGATGGCATCGAAATGCATTACTTGCGGCCCTCGGCAGTCTTGGCCACTTCGTCGGTGCGCGCGGCCATGATGAAGTCGTTGCGGTGCAGACCCTTGATAGAGTGGCTCCACCAGGTCACGGTGACTTTGCCCCACTCGGTGAGCAGGCCTGGGTGATGGCCTTCGGCTTCGGAGATTTCACCCATGGCGTTGGTGAAGGCCAGGGCGAATTTGAAGTTCTTGAACAGGAAAACCTTTTCCAGCTGCATCACGCCGTCGCGCACTTCGATGTTCCAGTCAGGGATCTGCTTGATCAGCACCGGCAGTTCTTCATCGCTGACTTGCGGGGCATCGGCGCGGCAGGCTTCGCAGTGGGCTTGGTTCAAGGTGGTCATGGAAGGTGTCCTGAATTCGAATGATTGAAGGTCAGTGGCGTTACCCTAAAGCAACGCGGGGCCAGGGAACAGACTCACCTGGCCTTAAAACGCAAGGTTCACGCGGCTTTGGGCTTGGGTGGGAATTTCGGTGCGTGCAGACCCAACTGCATACCGCGCTCGACCATGCCCATGATGTCCTCCTGCGCCACGTCGAACAGGCGCTTGAGTTCGGGCAAGACGAAGTACAACGGTTGCAGGATGTCGATGCGATAGGGGGTGCGCATCGCTTCCAGCGGATCAAAGGCCTGGTGCTCAGGCTCGTCCGACAGGCAATACACACTTTCTTTAGGCGACGACAGAATGCCGCCACCGTAGATACGCCGGCCCTGGGGCGTGTCCACCAGGCCGAACTCGATAGTCATCCAGTACAGGCGCGCCAGGTACACCCGTTGCTCCTTGGTGGCCGCCAGGCCGAGCTTGCCGTAGGTGTGGGTGAATTCAGCGAACCAGGGGTTGGTCAGCAGCGGGCAGTGGCCAAAGATCTCGTGAAAAATATCCGGCTCTTGCAGGTAGTCCAATTCTTCACGGGTGCGAATAAAAGTCGCCACCGGAAACTGCTTGCTGGCCAGTAATTCAAAAAAGGTCTGGAAGGGGATCAGCGCCGGCACGCGGGCGACTTGCCAGCCGGTGGTGTCGGCCAGCACCTTGTTGATTTCGCCCAACTGGGGAATGCGGTCCAGAGGCAGGCCGAGCTTGTCGATACCGTCCAGGTATTCCTGGCAGGCGCGGCCCTCGATCACTTTCAATTGGCGAGTGATCAGGGTGTTCCACACCGCATGTTCTTCTGGCGGGTAGTGGATAAAACCTTGCGCATCGGGCTCGCGGGCCACGTAGTGCGTCTGCTTCATACGGCTCTCCTGCTAGGCATTCGTTCTTGTTATGTCCTGGGATGCTCCTATTGATAACCGGATAGGCGCCGGTTTCCATCAGCCTTAACGGACTAGCGTAGGAAAAATTACCGATTATCGTAAAGTATTCGTTACGAGAGGCCCGCTCGTCGCAGCCATGGGCTGGGAAAAGTCACCGCGCTGTCACATAATCTTGACGACTATCTGCGCCCGGCGACAAAAAGACGCGGCGCCTACTCCCTTTTCGAGTCTTTCCATGCGTATCAAAGTGCACTGCCAGAACCGCATCGGCATCCTGCGGGACATCCTCAACCTGCTGGTGGAGTACGGCGTCAACGTCGCCAAGGGCGAAGTCGGCGGCGAGCACGGCAATGCCATCTACCTGTTCTGCCCCAACCTGGTGAACATGCAATTCCAGGCGTTGCGCCCGCAGTTCGAGGCGATTGCCGGGGTGTTCGGGGTCAAGCGGGTAGGGCTGATGCCCAGTGAGCGGCGGCATATGGAGCTCAATGCGTTGCTCGGCGCCCTGGAGTTCCCGGTGCTGTCCATTGATATGGGCGGCTCCATCGTGGCCGCCAACCGTGCGGCGGCGCAGTTGCTTGGCGTACGGGTGGATGAAGTGCCGGGGATTCCCCTGTCGCGTTACGCCGAGGATTTCGACCTGCCGGAACTGGTGCGCGCCAGCAAATCGCGAATCAATGGCCTGCGGGTCAAGGTCAAGGGCGACGTATTTCTGGCGGACATCGCGCCCCTGCAATCCTCCGAGCACGATGACAGTGAAGCCATGGCCGGCGCCGTGCTCACCCTGCACCGTGCCGACCGTGTCGGTGAGCGTATCTATAACGTGCGCAAGCAAGAGCTGCGCGGTTTCGACAGCATCTTCCAGAGCTCCAAGGTCATGGCCGCAGTGGTACGTGAAGCGCGACGCATGGCGCCCCTGGATGCGCCACTATTAATAGAAGGCGAAACCGGCACCGGCAAGGAGCTGTTGGCCCGGGCCTGCCACTTGGCCAGCCCGCGCGGGCAGTCGCCGTTGATGGCGCTCAACTGCGCGGGGTTGCCCGAGTCGATGGCCGAGACCGAACTGTTTGGCTACGGCCCCGGCGCATTTGAAGGGGCGCGGGCGGAAGGTAAGTTGGGCCTGCTTGAGCTGACGGCGGGCGGTACCTTGTTTCTCGATGGCGTGGGAGAAATGAGCGCGCGCTTGCAGGTCAAGCTGCTGCGCTTTCTGCAGGACGGTTGTTTTCGCCGGGTGGGCAGTGATGAAGAGGTGTACCTGGACGTGCGGGTGATCTGCGCGACCCAGGTAGATTTGTCGGAACTCTGCGCCCGGGGTGAGTTTCGTCAGGACCTTTATCACCGGCTGAATGTGCTGTCGTTGCATATCCCGCCGTTGCGCGAATGCCTGGATGGCCTTGCGCCGTTGGTCGAGCACTTTCTCGACCAGGCCAGTCGGCAGATCGGTTGCCCACTGCCCAAGCTTGCACCTGCGGCCATGGACAAGCTCAGCCACTACCACTGGCCGGGCAATGTGCGGCAGCTGGAAAACGTGCTGTTCCAAGCGGTGTCGTTGTGCGAAGGCGGCACGGTCAAGGTTGAGCATATTCGCTTGCCCGATTATGGCGTGCGTCAGCCGCTGGGCGATTTTTCCCTGGAGGGTAGCCTGGAGGATATCGTCGGGCGCTTTGAAAAGGCGGTGTTGGAAAGCCTGTACGCCGAACACCCGAGCAGTCGCCAGTTGGGCAAGCGCCTGGGGGTGTCGCACACCACCATTGCCAACAAACTGCGTGATTACGAAGTGCTCAAGGCCGCTCGCAGTTAAAACGGTGGGAGCTGGCTTGCCTGCGATGGCGGACTGTCAGTTGGCATATCAGTGCCTGCCCAACCGCTATCGCAGGCAAGCCAGCTCCCACATTTGATCTCTACCGGTTTGAGGGCCGGTGTTTGCCGCAGGCGGCAGTAGTCCGCCGTTTTTTCGACTGTTTCTCCCCTGCCAATTTCACATACCTCCACGAAACCCCCGCCGAGCCTGGGTTTGCGCCTCTTTTGAAAAGTTGGTTCGCAAATTGCTTAAGCCTCCTCAGTACAGCGGTGGGCGGCAAGCGTCCGTCAGAAAGAGGATAGAGCGTGGACAAGTACCTTTATGTGGCAATGACCGGCGCCAGCCAGAATGCACTGGCGCAGAAGGCCCATGCCAACAATCTGGCGAACATTTCCACCAACGGCTTTCAGCGCGACCTGGAACAGGCGCGTTCGATGCCGGTGTTCGGTGACAGCTTTCCGGCGCGGGCGTTTGCCATGACCGAACGTCCGGCTACCGACTTTTCACCGGGCGCGATGATCGAGACCGGCCGCGACCTGGACGTAGCCGTCAGCGGCGACGGATGGATGGCGGTGCAAACCCCGGATGGCGGCGAAGCCTACGTGCGCAGCGCCAGCATGAACGTGGATGCCCTGGGCGTGCTGCGTGCCGGCAACGGTATGCCGATCATGGGCAACGGTGGCCCGATCGCCGTGCCGCCCCAGCAGAAAATCGAAGTGGGTTCGGACGGCACTATCAGCATCCGCGCCATGGGCGAAGGCCCGCGGGTGATGGCTGAAGTGGACCGTATCAAGATGGTCCAGCCTGACCTCAAGAACATGACCAAGGGCCTGGACGGCACCATCCACACCAAGGATGGCCAACCGGCCCAGGCCGACGCGAACGTGCGGCTGACCTCGGGTTTCCTGCAGGCGAGCAACGTCAATGCCGTGGAAGAAATGACCGCGGTGCTGGCGCTGGCCAAGCAGTTCGAGCTGCATATCAAGATGATGAACAGCGCTAAAGAAGACGACCAGGCCATGACGCGCGTCATGCAGATGAGCTGATCCAAGCCCATTAACTAATTTGCAACGCAGCGCCAACCATCCGGCGCACGAAGGAGAACAGCATGCTTCCGGCTCTATGGGTTGCCAAGACAGGCCTGTCCGCCCAGGACACCAACCTGACGACCATTTCCAACAACCTGGCAAACGTGTCGACCACGGGCTTCAAACGTGACCGCGCCGAGTTCCAGGACTTGCTCTATCAGATCAAGAAGCAACCGGGCGCCCAATCGACCCAGGACAGCGAACTGCCGTCGGGCCTGCAACTGGGTACCGGTGTGCAGATCGTCGGCACCCAGAAAAACTTCAGCGCCGGCAACCTGCAGCAAACCGGCCAGCCCCTGGACATGGCGATCAACGGCCGGGGCTTTTTTCAAGTGCTGCAACCGGATGGCACCACTTCTTACACCCGTGACGGCACCTTCCACCTGGACTCCAACGGCCAGATCGTGACCGCCAACGGTTTCGCCCTGGAGCCTGCTGTCGTGGTGCCGCCCGACGCCAAGACCTTCACCGTCGGCAACGACGGCACCGTGTCCATCACCGTCGCTGGCAACCCAGCGTCCCAGGTGATCGGCAACCTGCAAACCGCCGACTTCATCAACCCGGCCGGCCTGCAGGCCATGGGCAACAACCTGTTCCTGGAAACCGCCTCCAGTGGCGCGCCGCAAATCGGCACCCCTGGCTTGAACGGCTTCGGCACCACGCTGCAAAGCACTCTGGAAACCTCCAACGTCAGCACCGTTGAGGAGATGGTCAACATGATCACCACCCAGCGCGCCTACGAGATGAACTCCAAGGTGATTTCCACCGCCGACCAGATGCTTTCGTTCGTTACGCAGAATCTGTAATCAAGTCTATGGGGCGCCCTTGAGGGTGCCTGCAACACCGTGAGGTTAGGGTCATGAATCGCTATGTTTGTGTGTTGGCATTGAGTGGGATCGCCGTGCTTGCGGGCTGTGTCGCCCCCACGCCAAAGCCCAATGACCCGTACTACGCGCCGGTGTTGCCACGCACGCCGCTGCCGGCGGCGGCCAACAATGGCTCGATCTACCAGGCCGGTTTTGAGCAGAACCTGTACAGCGACCGCAAGGCGTTCCGGGTCGGTGACATCATCACCATCACCCTGAACGAGAAGACCCAGGCCAGCAAGAACGCCAACTCGCAGATCGGCAAGAACAGCAAGACCAGCATCGGCTTGACCTCGCTGTTCGGCGGCGGCCTGAACACCAACAACCCACTGGGCGGTGGTGACCTGAGCCTGGACGCCGGCTACAGCGGCGACCGCGCCACCAACGGCAAGAGCGCGGCCGGGCAGGGCAACAGCCTGACCGGTTCGATCACCGTGACCGTCGCCGATGTATTGCCCAACGGCATCATTGCCGTGCGCGGTGAAAAGTGGATGACCCTCAACACCGGCGACGAGCTGGTGCGCATCGCCGGCATGGTCCGCGCCGATGACATCTCCACCGACAACACCGTGCCGTCGACGCGCATTGCCGATGCACGCATTACCTACTCGGGCACCGGTTCGTTCGCCGATGCGAGCCAGCCGGGCTGGTTCGACCGCTTCTTCCTCAGCCCGCTGTTCCCTTTCTAGGTGGCCATTTTGAAGTTCAAACAGCTGATGGCGATGGCGCTTTTGCTGGCCTTGAGTGCTGTGGCCCAGGCCGAGCGCCTGAAGGACATCGCCAGTATTTCCGGCGTGCGCTCCAACCAGTTGATCGGCTATGGCCTGGTCGTGGGGCTCAACGGCACGGGTGACCAGACCACCCAGACGCCGTTCACCCTGCAA
Organism: Pseudomonas sp. PA-1-6B; assembly: GCF_021609545.1. Lineage (NCBI taxonomy): Bacteria > Pseudomonadati > Pseudomonadota > Gammaproteobacteria > Pseudomonadales > Pseudomonadaceae > Pseudomonas > Pseudomonas sp. PA-1-6B. Next base: position 31,662 of record NZ_WJZM01000028.1, on the reverse strand, counting down.
ACTTTCAACAACATGCTCTCCCAGTTCGGCATCAAGGTACCGCCAGGCTCGGGCAACGTGCAGTTGAAGAACGTCGCGGCGGTGTCGATCAGCGCCGATCTGCCCGCGTTCGCCAAGCCGGGGCAGGTGGTGGATATCACCGTGTCGTCCATGGGTAACTCCAAGAGCCTGCGTGGCGGTACCTTGCTGATGACGCCGCTCAAAGGTATCGACGGCAACGTCTACGCCATCGCCCAGGGCAACCTGGTGGTCGGCGGTTTTGACGCCGAAGGCCGCGATGGTTCGAAGATCACCGTCAACGTGCCGTCGGCTGGGCGTATCCCCGGTGGCGCCACGGTTGAGCGCACCGTGCCGAGTGGTTTCAACCAAGGCAACAGCCTGACCCTGAACCTCAACCGCTCCGACTTCACCACCGCCAAGCGCGTGGTCGACAAGATCAACGACATGCTCGGCCCTGGCGTGGCCCAGGCCATCGACGGCGGCTCGGTTCGCGTCACTGCGCCTTTGGACCCGAGCCAGCGCGTGGACTACCTGTCGATTCTGGAAAACCTTGAAGTGGACCCAGGCCAGGCCGTGGCGAAAGTCATCATCAACTCGCGCACCGGCACCATCGTGATCGGCCAGAACGTCAAGGTCTCGCCAGCGGCGGTAACCCACGGCAGCCTGACGGTGACGATCACCGAAGACCCGATCGTCAGCCAGCCTGGGCCGTTGTCCGGTGGCCAGACTGCCGTGGTGCCGCGCTCGCGGGTCAATGCCCAGCAAGAAGCCAAGCCGATGTTCAAGTTCGGCCCCGGCACCACCCTGGACGAGATTGTCCGTGCGGTGAACCAGGTGGGCGCTGCGCCCGGCGACTTGATGGCGATCCTCGAAGCTTTGAAGCAGGCCGGCGCGTTGCAAGCCGACCTGATCGTGATCTGAGGCCATGGCCATGGATATGCGCAAGAGCGGCATCAGCAGCACGGCAGACTCGGGGTCTTACTCCGACCTGAACCGGCTTAACCAGCTCAAGGTCGGTGACGACAAAAACAGCGAAGGCAACCTGCGCAAAGTGGCGCAGGAATTCGAGTCGCTGTTTTTGAACGAGATGCTCAAGTCCATGCGTTCGGCCACCGAGGCCCTGGGCAAGGACAACCCGCTGAACACCCCGGCCGCCAAGCAATACCAGGAAATGTACGACCAGCAACTGGCGGTGTCGATGTCCCGCGAAGGTGGCGGTATCGGCCTGGCCGATGTGCTGATGCGCCAGATGCAGAAGAACAAGCCGGTGGAGGCCCAGGCCGCCACCTTGCAAGGCCCGGCGGCGGACGCGCCGGTGAAGAAAGTCGATGTGCCGACCGAGATTGCCGCCGGTACCCAGGCCGAAGGCCCGTTGGGCCGCTCCAATGGCCAGCGGCCTTTGTGGGCGTATCGCGTGGCCGTGCCTGAGGGCGCCAGCACCCATGCCAACGACATGGAACTGATGAACCAGCGCCGTATCGCCTTGCCCAGCAAGCTGGCCGACCGCCTGCTGGCGGGCATCGTGCCGAACGCTCCGGTCGAAGCCAAAGCCGCGCCCCTGCGTAACAGCGCTGCCGACGACACGGTCATCAACAGCAGCGCGCGTAGCTTTGCCGTGCCGAGCGGGCGCATGCAGGTGCATGGCCGCGCCATTGCCCAGCCACCGCTGGCGCCGGCCAAGAAAGCCTTCAGCTCCCAGGATGAATTTGTCGCCACCATGCTGCCGATGGCCAAGGCCGCTGCCGCACGGATTGGTATCGACCCCAAGTACCTGGTGGCCCAGGCGGCACTGGAAACCGGTTGGGGCAAATCAGTCATGCGTGCCGAAGACGGCAGCAGCAGCCACAACCTGTTCGGCATCAAGGCCGGGCAGAGCTGGCAGGGCGGTCAGGCCCGGGCGATCACCAGCGAGTTTCGCGATGGGGCGATGGTCAAGGAAACGGCGCAATTCCGTTCCTACAGCTCCTACCAGGACAGCTTCCACGACCTCGTGACCCTGCTGCAAAGCCATGATCGCTATAAAGAAGTTGTGAAATCAGCCGACAACCCGGAACAGTTTGTACGCGAGTTGCAAAAAGCCGGTTATGCAACCGACCCGGATTACGCCAGCAAGATTTCGCAGATCGCAAAAACCATGAACAGTTACCAGAACTACGCTGCCGCTGGCGCAACCACACATTTATAAGGTCTGAACCATGAGTTTGCTCAGTATCGGGATGTCAGGGCTCAATGCCGCTCAAGGATCGTTGTCGGTCTTGAGTAATAACATCGCCAACGTGAATACCCCGGGGTACTCGCGTCAGCAGACCACGCAAAATACCAATGCGTCGAACCCGTTCGGCGGCGTGTTCATCGGCACCGGTACCACCCTGGCCGACGTACGCCGGGTGTACAACGAATACCTGGACACCGCTTACCAGAACAGCACGGCCCTGAACAACGATGCCAAGGCGTATCTGGATCAGGTCGGCGCCGTCGACAAAGTGCTGTCGGACAAGACCACCGGTCTGTCTTCGGTGCTCAGTTCGTTCTTCGCCACTTTGCAGACCGCAGCGTCCAACCCCAGCGACCTGTCGGCTCGCCAACTGCTGGTGACCAACGCCCAGACCCTGAGCAGCCGTTTCAACGCAATCTCGACGCAGTTGACCCAGCAGAAAGAGACTATCAACAACCAACTGAGCAGCATGAGTGAGCAGGTCAATCAATTGACCGCCTCGATTGCCTCGCTCAACAAGCAGATCTCCCAAGTGCAGGGCGCGTCGGGTAATGCGCCGGCCAACCTGCTGGACTCGCGTAACGAGGCGGTACGCTCGCTCAATGAACTGATCGGCGTCACGGCCACCGAGAAAAACGGCCAGTTCAGCGTGACCACCGGCAGCGGCCAGTCGCTGGTAGAAGGCGGGATTTCCAATACGATTTCGGCGGTGCCGAGCAAAACCGATAACAGCCAGTACACCATTCAACTGGACATGAACGGCACCACCATGGACCTGGGCGGCGTCATCAGTGGCGGCAGCATCGGTGGCCTGTTGCGTTATCGCAGTGATGCCTTGATGCCGGCTATCAACGACCTGGGCCGTATCGCCATCGCGACCGCCGACACCATCAATAACCAGTTGGGCCAAGGCCTGGACCTTAATGGTGACTTTGGCGTTTCGCTGTTCAAAGACATCAACAGCGCCGCCGCCATTGCTTCGCGCAGCCAGGGCGCCTCAGGCAACAGTGCCGGGGCAGGCAACCTGAATGTGACGATCAAGGACAGCAGCCAGTTGTCCACGTTTGACTACACCGTGACTTTCAGCGACAAGACCGACCCCAACAAGGTCACGGTACTGCGCTCGGACGGCAAGGCCATGGGCACCTTTGACATGGGCTCCACACCGCCGCCGACCATGGATGGCTTTACCCTGGCGCTGGACGGCAAGGGCACCATGGCGTTTGGCGACAGTTTCAAAGTCAGCCCGACCGCCACCGGCGCAAGCGGTATTGGCGTGGCGCTCACCGATGCGAACAAGCTGGCGTTTGCCGGCCCGTTGAAGGGTACCAGCAGCACGACCAACAGCGGCACGGGCACCTTTACCCAGCCGTCGTTGACCGTACCGCTGGATATCCATGGCGGCACCGACACCGCGCAACTGCGCGCCGGTATTGAAAACTCGATGCCGGTGAAGATGGTATTCGGCAAGCCCGCCGCCGACGGCACGCAGTCCTATACGATCAGCGACGCCAAGGGCAACCCGATCAGTACCGGTTCGATTATTCCGGGGCAGGGCAACAAAATCACCGTCGACGTACCGATGCGCGACGCCAGCGGCGCAGCCATCCCTGGCAAGAGCTTCAAGTTCGACACCACCGTCAACGGCTCCCCGGCAGACGGCGACAGCACCACCTTCGCCTTCAACAGTGGCGGCAAGTCCGATGGCCGTAACGCCCAAGAGCTGCTGAACCTGCAAACCAAGGCCACCGTCGGCATGGGCGAGGGCAACGGCGGTACCAGCCTGGTGGGGGCCAATAGCAAGCTGGTCTCCACGGTCGGCGCCAAGGCCAGCCAGGCCGGGGTCGACAGCGCTGCCACCGGTGCGTTGCTGAGCGCCAATAAAGATGCGCGCAACTCGGTGTCCGGGGTCAACCTGGATGACGAAGCGGGTGACATGATCAAGTTCCAGCAGTACTACACCGCGTCGTCGCAGATCATCAAGGCTGCGCAAGAAACCTTCACCACACTGATGAATGCTCTTTAAGGGAGGCTGGGACGATGCGTATTTCTACACAGCAGTATTTCGAGACCAGCTCTGCCAAGTACCAGAGTAACTATTCCAGCGTGGTCAAGGCCCAGGACCAGGCCAGCACCGGTATCCGTGTGCAAACCGCTGCAGATGATCCGGTGGCGGCGGCGCGGCTGCTGATGCTGCAACAGCAGAAAGACATGCTGGCTCAGTTCAATGGCAACATCAGCACGCTGAAGAACTCGCTGACCACCCAGGACGGCGTGCTGGAAAATATCAATATCGCCATTCAAAGGGCCAGTGAGTTGGCGCTCAAGGCGGGTAACGTCGGCATCAGCGACGCTGACCGCAAGTCGACCGCCGCCGAAATTGGCGCCATTGAAGACCAGGTCCTGGGCCTGCTCAATACCAAGGACGCCAGCGGTAATTACCTGTTCTCCGGGAGCAAGACCGACACACCTCCCTACACCCGCAACAATGACGGCACCTACAGCTACCAGGGCGATGACACGCCCTTGAGCCTGAAGATTGCCGAAAACCTGTCGGTTGCCATGGGCAACACCGCCAAGAGTATGCTGGAAAGCTCGGCGAATACGGGTCGTACGCAAACGGCACCGATCCTCGTGCCGCCAGCGGTCGATGATGGCAAGGTCACCGTGTCTGCCGGGCTGATCGCGGCCAACACCAGCTATAACAGCAGCTTTTCCGACGGTCAGCCGTATAAGCTGACCTTCACCAGCAGCACCCAATATGTCGTAACGGACAATGCCGGCAAGGACATCACCTCGGAGATTCCTGGCAACGGCACCTTCGATGCCACCAAGGAAGGCGGTTCGAGTATCAATCTGCGCGGGGTCAAGTTCGACATCGGTTTGAACCTGGGCAAAGACGCCCTGGGCAAAGATATACTGCCCGGCGCGCCGTCGGACGCTATCGTCAAGGATCGCGAGTTCAGCCTGTCGGTCAAGCCGGACACTTTCAGCGTTTCGCGCACCCCGAGCAATACGTCCACTGCCCAATTGAGCGGCGGCACGGTGAGCGATCCGGCGGCCTACGCCAGCACCTTTCCCAACTCGGGTGTCGTCGTCAAGTTTGGCGCGGCCGGTGCCTATGACCTGTATGCGCAACCGTATACCGCAGACAGCAAATCCATCGCCAGTGGCACCCTGGCGGCCGGCGCAACCACCATCACGGCGGCAGGGGTGACCTTCGATGTCACCACCGCACCGGCGCCGGCAGCCGGTGACCAGTTTTCGATCAGTGCCACCAGCAACAAGAACGAGAACGTCCTCGACACCCTGAGCCACTTGCGCAAAATCCTGGAGACGCCGTCAGACGGCAACCCGGCGGCGCAGAAGGAACTCAAGGATGTGGTGGCCAAGTCCATTGGCAACCTGACCAATGCCTACAGCCAGATCGACCAGGCACGCGGCTCTCTGGGCGCACGCCTCAATGGCCTGGATATTCAGTCCAAGGAAAACATCAGCCTGGACCTGGCCAATACCACCACCATGAATGACCTGGGCAATGTCGACTTCGCCGAAGCCGCCATCAACCTGAGCTTGCAGCAAACCATGCTGCAAGCCTCGCAGTTGGCTTTTGTGAAGATCTCGCAGCTGAGCCTGTTCAACAAGATGTAATCGGCGCTGTGCACGACGGCCCAGCCTGGAAACAGGCTGGGCCGTCGTCGTTTGCGGGGCCAAATTGTTGAAAGGTTTTGCATAAACCACGCACAATTGAGTGACCTGTGAGTCATAAAGCGCATCTTCACTGTATCGTGTGAAAAGGATAAGTCGTCACAGGGCCTTCATCGGCGGCTTTCAGCGGGATTTTTATGGGGTTATCCCCTTTATTGTCAGCACTTCCGGCATAGCCCGAGGGGTGTTCTCCAGCTATTTAGTATTGGGAAGCCACAATGATTGGCATAAAAAGCATCGCCAGTTACGTGCCGGCGGACGGGATCGATAACTACGCCCAGGGTGCCAAGTTCGCCAAGGATGAAGAATTCATCATCGGCAAGATCGGTTCGGCGTTCCTGCCGCGCAAGGAAGCGGCACAGGAAACCTCGGATCTGTGTGTCGAGGCGGTCAACGCCTTGTTTGCCAACAACCCGCAATTGAAGCGCGAGTCCATCGACGCGCTGATCGTCGTCACCCAGAACGGCGATGAAGAGGGCCTGCCTCACACTGCCGCCATCGTGCAGGACAAGCTGGGCCTGCCAACCCACGTTGCCGCGTTCGACATCTCGCTGGGCTGCTCCGGCTACGTCTACGGCATCTACGCGATGAAGGGCTTCATGGAGGCAGCGGGCCTGAAAAACGGCCTGTTGATCACCGCCGACCCGTACTCCAAGATTGTCGACCCGGAAGACCGCAACACCACCATGCTGTTCGGTGATGCCGCCACCGCCACCTGGATGGGCGAAGACGCGCCTTGGTTGCTCGGCAAGTCCAAGTTCGGCACCGACGGTTCCGGTGCGCCCCACCTGAAGGTCAGCGACGGCGTGTTCTTCATGAACGGCCGCCAGGTGTTCAACTTCGCCTTGCTCAAGGTGCCCGCGCACTTGCACGAGCTGCTCGCCGAGTCGGACCTCAAGGCCGATGACATCGATGCGTTCTGCATCCACCAGGGCAGCGCAGCCATCGTCGATGCCGTGGCACGTCGTTTTGAAGAGGCGCCGGTGGACAAGTTCATCAAGGACATGGTCGAGACCGGCAACACCGTGTCGTCGAGCATCCCGCTGCTGCTGGAAAAGCACGTGATGGACGCCACCTGGAAGCGCGTGGCCATCAGCGGCTTTGGCGTGGGCCTGTCGTGGGGCTCGGCGATTCTCTATCGCCCGTGATGCTTTAGCCTCTGCACAAAAAAACGCCGATGATCCCACGATCATCGGCGTTTTTTTTGCGCCCCCTGTAGGAGCGAGCTCGCTCGCGAAGAACCTGAGAGCGCCGCGTGCATCCTGAATGCCCGCATCATCGTTAACGTTCTTCGCGAGCAAGCTCGCTCCTACAGGCGAAGTTTTGGCGCCAGTAACCCGTGATTGCTGGCGTTTCACGCCTCTATAAGGCCTTGAAATACAAGGGCTGGCACAGGGCTACTAAAAAAAATCAAAAAAATCCTCAAGCAACCGGCTACCACGACGATAACTATTACGTAGGTTCTCTAGGCCACACCCGGCGGTCGCCAGGGCCGGAAGCCGCAGTATCCAAACCACGAGGATTTCGTCATGGCATTATCAGTAAACACCAACATCACCTCCCTGGGTGTCCAGAAGAACCTGAACAAAGCTTCCGACGCTCTGAGCCAGTCGATGAACCGTCTGTCCTCCGGCCTGAAAATCAACAGCGCCAAAGACGACGCTGCCGGCATGCAGATCGCTAACCGTCTGAACAACCAGGTCAAAGGCCTGAACGTTGCCATCGCCAACGCCAACAACGGCGTGTCGATTGCCCAGACCGCTGAAGGCGCGATGCAAGAATCCACCAACACCCTGCAGCGTCTGCGTGAACTCGCCCTGCAAGCGGCCAACGGTGATAAAAGCGACGCTGACCGTGTTTCCCTGCAGCAAGAATTCACCGCTAAAGTGGGCGAGCTGAACCGTATCGCCAGCACCACCACCTTCGGTGGTCGTAACCTGCTGGACGGCTCGTTCAGCAACGTAGCGTTCCAGATCGGCGCCAACGCCAACGAGACTATCTCGTTCGGTATGACCGACATCAGCTCGACTGCGCTGAAGGGTAACTACAAAGAAGCGGCTGTAAATGGCACCGCGATGACTGGTCTGGCTGCTACTGCTACTGGTTCGGTTGTGGCTGATAAAGCTGTCGCAACTGGTTCTGCTGCTGCCACCGTTCTGGCTGGCGAAGCCATCAACATCAACGGCACCGATATCACTCTCGGTACTGGTGCTGCTGGTACCGCTGCTGCTACCTCTGCTGTAGCTGCCATCAACGCACAAACTGCAACTACTGGCGTAACCGCTAGTGCCGATGCCACCGGTAAAGTAAGCCTGGTTTCCGACAAGGCTATCGTTCTGGCAGCACCGACTGCCGGTACTAGCGGTCTGGGCGCTCTTGGCCTGACTGCCGGTACCGAGGCAGTTTCGAGTGACATGACTGCTGCCGGTTCGATCTCTGTAAATGGTAACGCTGTAGCTTGGGCTGTTGGCGATACCAAGGCTTCCCTGCTGACCAAGCTTGAAACCGCAGCTGGTGGTACCGCTACTGGTGCTTCCGCTACCTTCGGTGCGGACGGTCGTTTCAAAGTCACTTCGGGTAACGGCGCTGACATCAAGCTGGCCAACACCTCCGCTGGTTCCCTGTCCCAACTGGGCTTGTCCGCCGGTACTACCCAAGCCAAACTGACCGCTGACACCTCGATCGACGTGAACGGCGTTGAAGTCAAGTTCAAGAAGGGCGACACCTCTGACGCGATCGTAGCTTCGATCAACAGTGCCAGCACCGGTGTTCAAGCCAGCAAAAACGCTGACGGTACCCTGAACCTGTTCGCTGACAAAGACATCACCATCAAGGACGGCAGCGCCGGTACTGGCCTTGCTGCATTGGGGCTGACCACTGTTGCTGCTGCCGGCACCAAAACCGCCGTCACCATGGAAACCAGCGTTTCCGACCTGAACATCCTGACTGCCGCTTCTTCGCAGCAGGCCATCCAGGCTCTGGACGACGCCATGCAGCAGATCGACAGCCAGCGTTCGCAGCTGGGTGCCGTACAAAACCGCTTCGCCAGCACCGTGGCCAACCTGCAGAGCATTTCGCAGAACTCCTCCGCTGCCAAAGGCCGCGTAGAAGACGCTGACTTCGCTTCTGAAGCCGCTGAGCTGACCAAGCAACAAACCCTGCAACAGGCTTCCACTGCGATCCTGTCCCAGGCCAACCAACTGCCATCGTCTGTTCTGAAGCTGCTTCAGTAATAGCGCTAGCGGTTAAATAACGGGAGGGTGCGTTTAACGACGTGCCCTTCCGTTTTTTCAGTTTGGAGGTGGTGACATGGACATGAGCATCAAGCTGACCTCGTCTTACCCCGCAGCTACGGCCCCGGCCAACCTTGGCGCAGTGGTGTCCCAGGCCAAGCCTGTGGCCAGCAATGAGCCGATCAAAAGTGAAGAGCCGCAGCGCGTCGCGCTGGAAAAGGCCGTTACCGATATGCGTGAGTTTGTGCAGGCTTCACAGCGCAACCTGGATTTTTCCATCGATGACTCTACCGGCAAGGTAGTGGTCAAGGTGATCGCCACTGACAGTGGTGAAGTGATTCGACAGATTCCATCGGAGACCGCGCTGAAATTGGCGCAGAACCTGAGCGATGCCGGCAGCCTGTTGTTTGATAGCAAGGCTTGAGTTGGCACGAAACATGTTTCTGATTGCGGTCTAGGCGTATAAGCGCCAAAAAACGGCCGCTGCAGAACAAGGAGAATGGCAAATGGCTAGTTCAACGATTTCCGGCCCAGGTTCGGGCTACGACACCCAAGCAATCGTCAAGGCGCTGGTAGGTGCCGAGCAGGCGCCCAAGCAGGCTCAGATCACCAACGAGCAGAAGAAAGCCACCGTGCAGTTGTCTGCCGTGGGCTCGGTCAAGACGGCGTTGGAAGCCTACCAGGCGGCGATCACCAAGTTGAACAATGCTTCGGCCTTCAACGGGCTGGCGGCGTCTTCTTCGGAAGAGAAAAACGCCAAGGTCACCCTGGGTGACGGCGCCTCCAGCGGCAAGTACGTGTTGAAAGTCGATCACCTGGCGACCGCTTCCAAAGTCACCACCGCAGTGAATGTGGATGGTGCTTCGGGCAAGGCCAACAGCACGGACGAAGACCAGACGCTGACCATCAACCAGTCCGGCAAAAGCTACGACGTGATCATCCCCGGCGGCGCAACCCTGCAACAGGTGCGCGAGTCCATCAATACTCAGCTCTCGTCCCAGGGTATCAGTGCCAACGTGTTGAGCGACTCCAATGGGGCGCGACTGGTACTGACCTCGACCAATATGGGCGAAGGCACCGACATCACCCTCAGCGGTGATTCGCAACTGGCTACCGGGTACGACAAAGGCAAGCCGCCGACCAACGCCAAGTACTCCATTGATGGCATTGAAATGTCATCGAACAGCAACAAGATCACCTCGGCGATCAGCGGCGTGACCCTGGACCTGTTGGACACGGTAGACATCACCAAGCCGACCACCATCACCGTGGCCAGCAACACCGACACCTTGAAAACCTCGGTGCAGTCCTTCGTCAGTGCCTACAACACGCTGATGACGGCGATCAATACCCAGACCAAAGTCACCGCCACCGGCGATGCTTCCACCACCACCGCAGGTGCCTTGACCGGCGACGCGTCAATGCGTCAGTTGGTCAACAGCCTGCGCTCAGAGCTGGTCAACGGCTCCGGTGCGGGCACCATGACTAGCCTGGCGCAGATGGGCATCACCACCGACCAGAAAACCGGTCTGCTGAGCCTGGATGACAAAACCTGGGACAAGGCCGTGGTCAAGGGTGCTGGCGATATTGCCAAGCTGTTCACTGGCGACACTGGCTTGATCACGCGTATGAACAAGGCGACCAAGAGTTACGTGGGCACCACGGGCACGCTGGCGACCCGGGCGACCGATCTCAACAACAAGTTGACCGACTTGACCAAAGAGACCGACGACCTGACGCGGCGCATGGATGCCTTGCAGAAGTCCCTGACCGCCAAGTACACGGCGATGGACACCATGATCGCGCAGATCAACGCCAGCAGCTCCAGCATCCTGACCACCCTCAACTCGCTGAACAATCCGAAGTCGAACTGACAAACGGCGTGTGCCGGGCCCCATTTAGAGGGCCCTGGCGCAGGGTGCTGGATTAAAGTTTTGGTTGTCACGGTCGAAAAACTGGTTAAGCAAACCTATTCGATTGTCGCCCAGTTACGAGGTAGCAACATGAACCCAATGAGAGCCCTTCGTCAGTACCAGAAGGTCAACGCCCACGCTCAAGTCTCCGAAGCCAGCCCGCATCGCCTGGTGCAAATGCTGATGGAAGGTGGCCTTGACCGCATGGCGCAGGCCAAGGGTGCGTTGAGTCGTGGGGACATCGCGCAAAAGGGCCTGATGCTGGGCAAGGCGATCGAAATCATTTCGGGCCTGCGCGATGGCCTGGAGCCGGAGAAAGCCGAAGATCCGGCCGCCATCCAGCGTCTGGATGCCCTGTACAACTACATGGGCAATCGCTTGGTCGAGGCCAATCGCGTCAACGACGCCGAGATGATCGACGAAGTCGCCCGCCTGCTGATCACCGTCAAGACCGGCTGGGATGCCATCGCTCCACAATAAGGCCGATCGCCTTGAGGGACACATCATGAGCCATGCACTGCAACGCATCGACGAAACCCGCGAAGCCCTTCTCGGCGCGCTGGCCGAGCGCAATTGGGAAGCTGTGGGCGAGTTGGACCTGGGTTGCCGCGCGGTGATTGATGAGGTGCTCAGCGAAGCGCCGGTGGACGAGGGCGCCTTGCGCGAGAAACTGGAAAGCCTGTTGGTGGTGTACCAGCAGTTGCTTGAGGTGACGACCGGCGAGCGCCAGGCGATTTTCGAAGAGATGTCGCAGATCAACCAAGCGAAAAATGCGTCAAAGGTTTACCATCTGTTCGGTTGAAAGGGCGCAGTTAATCCGAACGGTGCGTCATATATTTGACTGTGCCAGCATTTTTGACTTAACTAGTGCTGTTTTCAGATTTCAGACGTCTAGTAGGTAACAAATCTTACAGACGTCTAGATTGCCCTCATTCCGGGGCAGGAAGTTTTACTAGGGAAGTTGCTATTGCATGTGGCGTGAAACCAAAATTCTGCTGATCGATGACGATAGCGTCCGCCGCCGCGATTTAGCGGTGATTTTAAATTTTCTTGGTGAAGAAAATTTGCCCTGCGGCAGCCACGATTGGCAGCAGGCGGTCAGCTCGTTGTCGTCGAGCCGTGAAGTCATTTGTGTATTGATCGGGACGGTAAACGCTCCTGGCGCAGTTCTGGGCCTGTTAAAGACACTGTCTACCTGGGATGAGTTCCTTCCAGTGTTGCTAATGGGCGATATTTCTTCCGTGGACCTGCCGGAAGACCAGCGCCGCCGCGTGCTATCCAACCTGGAAATGCCGCCCAGCTACAGCAAATTGCTCGACTCCCTGCACCGTGCCCAGGTCTATCGCGAGATGTACGACCAGGCCCGCGAGCGCGGCCGTCACCGTGAACCCAACCTGTTCCGCAGCCTCGTCGGCACCAGCCGCGCCATCCAGCACGTGCGCCAGATGATGCAGCAAGTGGCCGACACCGACGCCAGCGTGCTGATCCTCGGCGAGTCGGGCACCGGCAAGGAAGTGGTCGCGCGCAACCTGCACTATCACTCCAAGCGTCGCGACGGGCCCTTTGTGCCGGTCAACTGCGGGGCGATCCCGGCCGAGCTGCTGGAAAGCGAATTGTTCGGCCACGAGAAGGGCGCCTTTACCGGGGCGATCACCAGCCGTGCCGGGCGCTTTGAGCTGGCCAATGGCGGCACCCTGTTCCTCGACGAAATCGGCGACATGCCGTTGCCGATGCAGGTCAAGCTGCTGCGCGTATTGCAGGAACGCACCTTCGAGCGCGTGGGCAGCAACAAGACCCAGAGCGTGGACGTGCGCATCATTGCCGCCACCCACAAGAACCTCGAAAGCATGATCGAGGTCGGCAGCTTCCGCGAAGACCTGTACTACCGCCTCAACGTATTCCCCATCGAGATGGCCCCGCTGCGCGAGCGCGTGGAAGACATCCCGTTGCTGATGAATGAACTGATCTCGCGCATGGAGCACGAGAAGCGCGGCTCCATTCGTTTCAACTCCGCGGCAATCATGTCCCTGTGCCGCCACGGCTGGCCGGGCAACGTCCGCGAGCTGGCCAACCTGGTGGAGCGCATGGCGATCATGCATCCGTACGGGGTGATCGGCGTGGTCGAGTTGCCGAAGAAATTCCGCTACGTCGACGACGAGGACGAGCAGATGGACAGCCTGCGCAGTGACATGGAAGAGCGCGTGGCAATCAACGGCCATACTCCAGACTTCGGCGCTAGCGCGATGTTGCCGCCCGAAGGCCTGGATCTCAAGGACTACCTCGGCAACCTGGAACAAGGCCTGATCCAACAGGCGCTGGATGATGCCAACGGCATCGTCGCCCGGGCCGCCGAGCGCCTGCGTATCCGTCGCACCACCCTGGTGGAGAAGATGCGCAAGTACGGGATGAGCCGTAAAGAAGGTGATGAACAGGCGGATGATTGACGCCTGTTTTTCAACTACCTGATTTATAGGTAGTTTTTTTTCGGCACGGGTATTGCTACAGCCCTCGCAACGTTCCGTTTAACTGACGGTCAGCCAAGCGAGAGAGCATCATGCCCCACGCCGCCCAACTATCTTCGGCCCCTGCCATCCAGGGGCTGGTGTCGCCTGTAGAACCGCCGACCCGCCAGGGCCTGGAGCACGCGCTCTCGCAGTTCAACCAGATGTCGAACCAGCTGACCGACTCCTACAGCCTGCTTGAAGCCCGGGTTTCCGAGCTTAAAGGCGAACTGGCGGTGGTCAGCGCCCAGCGCATGCAAGAGCTGGCCGAGAAAGAACGCCTGGCCAACCGCCTGCAAAACCTGCTGGACCTGTTGCCCGGTGGCGTGATCGTCATCGACGACCAGGGCCGCGTACGCGAAGCCAACCCGGCAGCCTGCGACCTGCTCGGCCTGCCGTTGGAAGGCGAGCTGTGGCGTGAAGTCATCACCCGCTGTTTTGCCCCCCGTGAAGACGACGGCCACGAAGTCTCCCTCAAGGACGGGCGCCGGCTGTCCATTGCGACCCGTTCCCTGGACGCCGAGCCGGGCCAGCTTGTGCTGCTCAATGACCTGACAGAAACCCGGCACCTGCAAGATCAGTTGGCTCGCCATGAGCGGCTGTCGTCGCTGGGGCGGATGGTCGCTTCCTTGGCGCATCAGATTCGTACGCCGTTGTCGGCGGCATTGATCTACGCCAGCCATTTGACTGACGAGCAATTACCAGCGGCCACCCACCAACGCTTTGCCGGGCGCCTCAAGGAGCGCCTGCATGAGTTGGAACACCAAGTACGTGACATGCTGGTATTTGCCCGCGGCGAACTGCCGCTGACCGATCGCGTTACCCCTGCCGGTTTGATGCAGTCGCTGCAAGCGGCAGCGGCGACCCATGTACAGGAGGCCAACCTGCGCTGGCAGTGCGACAGCCACCAGGGCGAATTGCTGTGCAACCGCGACACCCTGGTGGGTGCGCTGCTCAACCTGATCGAAAACGCCACCCAGGCCAGTGGCCCCGGGGCGCGCCTGAAAGTGCACCTGTATACCCGCGGGCACACCCTGCGCCTGTGCGTCAGCGACAGCGGCAGCGGTATCGCCCCGCAGGTGCTGCAGCGCCTGGGCGAGCCGTTTTTTACCACCAAGACCAACGGCACTGGCCTGGGCCTGACCGTGGTCAAGGCAGTGGCCCGTGCCCATCAGGGACAATTGCAACTGCGTTCGCGCCTGGGGCGTGGCACCTGTGCATTGATGACCTTGCCGCTGTTTTCCAGCGCGGCAAGCGCGGAGTAAGAGGATGATGGCTATCAAGGTTTTATTGGTGGAAGACGATCGCGCCCTGCGTGAAGCATTGGCTGACACGCTGCTGTTGGCGGGCCATGACTACCGTGCGGTCGGCTCTGCCGAGGAAGCCTTGGAGGCGGTCGAGCAGGAAACCTTCAGCCTGGTGGTCAGCGACGTCAACATGCCCGGCATGGACGGCCACCAATTGCTCGGCCTGCTGCGGGTGCGCCAGCCGCAGCTGCCGGTGCTGCTGATGACCGCCCATGGCGCGGTGGAGCGGGCGGTGGATGCCATGCGTCAGGGCGCGGCGGATTACCTGGTCAAGCCGTTCGAGCCCAAGGCGTTGATCGAACTGGTCGCCCGGCATGCCCTGGGCGTGATGCCCGCAGCCGACGGCGATGGCCCGATTGCCTTTGAACCGGCCAGCGCGCAGTTGCTTGAACTGGCGGCGCGGGTGGCGCGCAGTGATTCCACTGTGCTGATTTCCGGCGAGTCCGGCACCGGTAAAGAAGTGCTGGCGCGTTATATCCACCAGCAATCGGGCCGTGCCAAACAACCGTTCATTGCGATCAACTGCGCGGCGATCCCCGACAACATGCTGGAAGCCACCTTGTTTGGCCATGAAAAGGGCTCGTTCACCGGCGCCATCGCGGCCCAGGCCGGCAAGTTCGAACAAGCCGACGGCGGCACCATTCTGCTCGACGAAATCTCGGAAATGCCCCTGGGCCTGCAAGCCAAGTTGCTGCGGGTATTGCAGGAGCGTGAAGTGGAGCGGGTGGGCGCACGCAAGCCGATCCAGTTGGATATCCGCGTGGTTGCCACCACCAACCGCGACCTCGCGGGCGAAGTGGCGGCGGGGCGCTTCCGGGAAGACCTGTTCTACCGGTTGTCGGTGTTCCCGCTGGCCTGGCGCCCATTGCGTGAGCGCCCGGCGGATATCATTCCCCTGGCCGAGCGCCTGCTCAACAACCACGTCAAAAAAATGAAGCATGCCCAGGCGCGTTTATCGCCCGAGGCCCAGGCCTGCCTGGTCAGTTACCCATGGCCGGGCAACGTGCGCGAGCTGGACAACGCGATCCAGCGTGCGCTGATTTTGCAGCAGGGCGGCTTGATCCAGCCCCAGGATTTCTGCCTGGCCATGGGCAATGGCGCTGCGCCGTTGCCGAGCCTGGCCCCGGCTCCAGTGGTCGCCGAGACGGAATCAGCCGGTGCCCTG
Source organism: Pseudomonas sp. PA-1-6B (assembly GCF_021609545.1). NCBI lineage: Bacteria > Pseudomonadati > Pseudomonadota > Gammaproteobacteria > Pseudomonadales > Pseudomonadaceae > Pseudomonas > Pseudomonas sp. PA-1-6B. The sequence goes on along the minus strand of NZ_WJZM01000028.1, from coordinate 15,620 downwards.
GGCGATGACCTGCGCCGCCGTGAATTCCAGATGATCATCGACACCCTGCGCGCCGAACGTGGCCGCCGCAAAGAAGCGGCCGAGCGCCTGGGCATCAGCCCGCGTACCTTGCGCTACAAGCTGGCGCAGATGCGCGACGCCGGTATGGATGTGGAAGCGTATCTTTTCGCCACATGACCGGTAACAAGTTCGACAAGCTTTGTCGCCTTTTCTTACGAGTTGCTCCAGAGCTGGCACCCTTGTTGCTACCACCCCTAGTAACCGCTGCGTAGTGTCAAAAAATTGCGGGTCGTCGGAGAGAGAAGGTCATGAGCCAGGGTATTGAGTTCAATCGGTTGATGTTGGATATGCGCGCCATGCAAATGGATGCCATGGCTCAACCGAAATCCGTCGCGCCAGCGCCGGAATTGGGCCAAAGCAATTTTGCCGACATGCTCGGTCAGGCAATCAATAAAGTCAGCGATACCCAGCAGGCGTCCAGCCAGTTGGCGACGGCCTTCGAGATCGGTAAAAGCGGCGTGGACCTCACCGATGTGATGGTCGCCTCGCAAAAGGCCAGTGTGTCCTTCCAGGCCTTGACCCAAGTGCGTAACAAGCTGGTTCAGGCGTATCAAGACATCATGCAGATGCCGGTTTAAGGACGAGATTTAAGTCATGGCTGAAGCAGTCTCCGACAACCTCCCCGCCAAGGCCGACGGCAAACCGCCGTTGTTTGGCCTGTCGTTCCTGGAAAACCTCTCGGAAATGACCATGCTGCGTCAGGTGGGCCTGATGGTGGGCCTGGCCGCCAGCGTGGCGATTGGTTTTGCCGTGGTGCTGTGGTCGCAGCAACCCGATTACCGCCCCCTTTACGGCAGCCTGTCGGGCATGGATTCCAAGCAGATCATGGAAACCCTCGCCGCCGCCGACATCGCCTACACCGTGGAGCCCAACTCCGGCGCCTTGCTGGTCAAGGCGGATGACGTAGCCCGCGCCCGGATGAAACTGGCCGCCGCTGGCGTGGCGCCGTCCGACAGTAATATCGGTTTTGAAATCCTCGACAAAGACCAGGGCCTGGGCACCAGCCAGTTCATGGAAGCCACCCGCTATCGTCGTGGCCTGGAAGGCGAACTGGCGCGCACCATTTCCAGCCTCAATAACGTCAAGGCCGCCCGTGTGCACCTGGCGATTCCGAAAAGCTCGGTGTTCGTGCGTGACGAACGCAAGCCCAGCGCCTCGGTCTTGGTCGAGCTGTTTGCTGGCCGCTCCCTGGAGCCTGGCCAGGTACTGGCGATCGTCAACCTGGTGGCAACCAGTGTTCCCGAATTGAGCAAGTCGCAAATCACCGTGGTGGACCAGAAGGGCAACCTGCTGTCCGACATGGCCGAAAACTCCGCGCTGACCCAGGCCGGCAAGCAGTTCGACTACAGCCGCCGCATGGAAAGCATGCTCACCCAGCGCGTGCATAACATTCTGCAACCGGTACTGGGCAACGACCGCTACAAGGCTGAAGTGTCGGCCGACGTGGACTTCAGCGCCGTCGAGTCCACCTCCGAACAGTTCAACCCGGACCAGCCGGCCCTGCGCAGCGAGCAGTCCACCAGCGAACAACGCACCGCCAGCAATGGCCCCCAAGGTGTACCAGGCGCCCTGAGCAACCAGCCACCCGCGCCGGCCTCGGCACCGCAAACCACTGGTGGCGCCGCCGCCACGGCTGGCGCGATCCAGCCTGGCCAGCCGCTGTTGGACGCCAACGGCCAGCAGATCATGGACCCGGCCACCGGCCAGCCGATGCTTGCGCCATACCCTGCGGACAAGCGTAACCAGTCCACCAAGAACTTCGAACTCGACCGTTCCATCAGCCACACCAAGCAGCAACAGGGCAAGATCAATCGCCTGTCGGTGTCGGTGGTGGTCGATGACCAGGTCAAGGTCAACCCTGCGGACGGCGCGGTGACCCGTGCGCCGTGGACGGCTGACGAACTGGCGCGCTTCACTCGTCTGGTGCAGGACGCTGTTGGCTTCGACGCCAGCCGTGGCGACAGCGTCAGCGTGATCAACATGCCGTTCTCCGCCGAGCGCGGTGAAGTGATCGCCGACCCGGCGTTCTACACCCAGCCGTGGTTCTGGGACATCGTCAAGCAAGTGCTGGGGGTGCTGTTCATCCTGGTGTTGGTGTTCGGCGTATTGCGCCCGGTGCTCAACAACATCACCGGCGGCGGCAAGAAGCAACTGGCACTGGCCGGTGGCGACGTCGAGTTGGGTGGCATGGGCGGCCTGGACGGCGAACTGGCCAACGACCGCGTCAGCCTCGGCGGCCCGCAAAGCATCCTGTTGCCAAGCCCGAGCGAAGGCTATGACGCTCAGTTGAACGCAATCAAGAGTCTGGTGGCAGAAGACCCGGGCCGTGTGGCTCAGGTCGTGAAAGAGTGGATTAACGCAGATGAATGATCGAGCCGCTGTGGCCAAGCTGTCCCGGGTCGACAAAGCCGCCGTGCTGCTGCTGTCCCTGGGTGAAACCGACGCTGCCCAAGTGCTGCGCCACATGGGCCCTAAAGAGGTCCAGCGAGTGGGCGTGGCCATGGCGCAGATGCGCAATGTGCACCGTGAGCAAGTCGAGCAGGTGATGAGCGAGTTCGTCGAGATCGTCGGCGACCAGACCAGCCTGGGCGTCGGCTCCGACAGCTACATTCGCAAGATGCTCACCTCGGCCCTGGGCGAAGACAAGGCCAACGGCCTGATCGACCGCATCCTGCTGGGTGGCAACACCAGCGGCCTGGATAGCCTCAAGTGGATGGAGCCGCGTGCGGTGGCCGACGTGATCCGCTACGAGCACCCGCAGATTCAGGCGATCGTGGTGGCCTACCTGGACCCCGACCAGGCCGGCGAAGTGCTTGGCCACTTCGACCATAAAGTGCGCCTGGACATCATCCTGCGTGTGTCGTCGCTGAACACTGTGCAACCGGCGGCGCTCAAGGAGCTCAACACGATTCTGGAGAAGCAGTTCTCCGGCAATTCCAACGCCTCGCGCACCACCCTGGGTGGCATCAAGCGCGCAGCCGACATCATGAACTTCCTCGACAGCTCGGTCGAAGGCCAGTTGATGGACTCGATCCGCGAGATCGACGACACCCTGTCCGGCCAGATCGAAGACCTGATGTTCGTGTTCAACAACCTGGCCGATGTCGACGACCGTGGCATCCAGGCGCTGCTGCGCGAAGTGTCCTCGGACGTGCTGGTGCTGGCGCTCAAGGGCTCGGACGAAAACGTCAAAGAAAAGATCTTCAAGAACATGTCCAAGCGCGCCTCGGAGCTGTTGCGCGACGACCTGGAAGCCAAGGGCCCGGTGCGCGTCAGCGACGTGGAAACCGCTCAGAAAGAAATCCTCACCATTGCCCGCCGTATGGCCGAAGCCGGAGAAATCGTTCTCGGCGGGAAGGGCGGCGAAGAAATGATCTAAGGCGCCTTGCATGTCGAATAAAGATGAGGCGCCCAGCGATCTGATTCGCGCGCGGGATGTCGGCGGCTTCGACATCTGGTCGCTGCCCAGCTTCGACCCCCATGTGCCGGAGCCCGAGCCTGAACCGGTTGAAGAACCTCCGGCAGAGATGGAAGAAGTGCCACTGGATGAAGTCCAGCCACTGACCCTCGAAGAGTTGGAAACCATTCGCCAGGAGGCCTACAACGAAGGCTTTGCGGCGGGGGAAAAAGACGGCTTTCGCAGCACCACCCTCAAGGTTCGCCAGGAGGCCGAGGTGGCGCTGGCCACCAAGTTGGGTAGCCTGGAGCGCCTGATGGGCAACTTGTTCGACCCTATCGCCGAACAGGACTCGCAGCTGGAAAAATCCATGGTTGGCCTGGTGCAGCACATTGCTCGCCAGGTGATCCAGCGCGAACTGGTGCTCGATTCCAGCCAGATCGAAGGCGTGATGCGCGAAGCCCTCAAGCTGCTGCCCCTGGGCGTCGGCAATGTGCGGCTGTACATCAACCCGCAGGATTTCGAACAGGTCAAAGCCCTGCGCGAGCGTCATGAAGAAACCTGGCGCATCGTCGAAGACGCTTCGTTGCAGCCGGGTGGCTGCCGCGTCGAGACCGAACACAGCCGCATTGACGCGACAGTGGAAACCCGTATCAGCCAGATCATGGCCAAGTTGTTTGATCAACTGCATGAACAGGCCCTGCATCCCGCCGAGCCTGACCTGAGCGTTGACCTGGACGCCACCGATGCGCCTTGATCGCACCAGCTTCGCCAAGCGCCTGGGCAGCTACGCCGAGGCCACCGAGTTGCCCGGCCAGCCGATCCTTGAAGGACGCTTGTTGCGCATGGTCGGCCTGACCCTTGAAGCCGAGGGCCTGCGCGCCGCCATGGGCAGCCGCTGCCTGGTGATCAACGACGACAGCTACCACCCGGTGCAGGTCGAAGCCGAGGTGATGGGTTTTTCCGGCAGCAAGATTTTTCTGATGCCGGTGGGCAGCCTGGCGGGTATCGCTCCCGGCGCCCGCGTGGTGCCGCTGGCCGACACTGGCCGCCTGCCCATGGGCATGAGCATGCTGGGCCGCGTACTCGACGGTGCCGGCCGTGCGCTGGACGGCAAGGGCGGCATGAAGGCCGAAGACTGGGTGCCGATGGACGGCCCCACCATCAACCCGCTCAAGCGCAACCCCATCAGCGTGCCGCTGGACGTGGGCATTCGCAGCATCAACGGTTTATTGACGGTCGGTCGCGGCCAGCGCCTGGGCCTGTTCGCCGGTACCGGCGTGGGTAAGTCGGTGTTGCTGGGCATGATGACGCGCTTTACCGAGGCCGACATCATCGTGGTGGGGCTGATCGGTGAGCGGGGCCGCGAAGTGAAGGAGTTCATCGAGCACAGCCTCGGTGAAGAAGGGCTCAAGCGTTCCGTTGTCGTCGCTTCTCCGGCAGACGATGCACCGCTGATGCGCTTGCGTGCGGCGATGTACTGCACGCGCATCGCCGAATATTTCCGCGACAAGGGCAAAAACGTCCTGTTGCTGATGGACTCGCTCACGCGTTTCGCCCAGGCCCAGCGCGAGATCGCCCTGGCCATCGGTGAGCCGCCCGCGACCAAGGGTTACCCCCCGTCGGTATTTGCCAAGCTGCCCAAGCTGGTAGAGCGTGCCGGTAATGCCGAAGCCGGCGGTGGCTCGATCACCGCGTTCTACACCGTGTTGTCTGAAGGCGACGACCAACAGGACCCGATTGCCGACTCGGCCCGGGGCGTGCTCGACGGCCACATCGTGCTGTCGCGGCGCCTGGCGGAAGAGGGGCATTACCCAGCCATCGATATCGAAGCGTCCATCAGCCGGGTGATGCCGGCGGTGGTCACGCCGGAGCATATGGCCCGTGCCCAGCAGTTCAAGCAGCTGTGGTCGCGTTACCAGCAAAGCCGTGACCTGATCAGCGTCGGCGCCTATGTGGCCGGTGGCGACCGCGACACCGACCTGGCCATCGCCTTGCAGCCGCAACTGGTGACCTACCTGCGCCAGGGTCTCAACGACAAGATCACCATGGGCGAGAGCCAGTCGCACTTGCAGTCCATCTTCGCCCCGGCGCCGGGCGGCTAAGCCATGGCCAACAGCCGCGCAGCACGCCTGGCCCCGGTGGTAGACATGGCCGAAAAGGCCGAGAAAGCCGCCGTACAGCGCCTGGGTTACTTCCAGGGCCAGGTGCGGTTGGCCCAAAGCAAGCTGGGCGACCTGGAGCGTTTTCGTGGCGAGTACCAACAACAGTGGATCGAGCGCGGCAGCCAGGGTGTTTCCGGCCAGTGGCTGATGGGGTACCAGGGCTTTCTCAATCAGCTTGAAACTGCCGTCGGCCAGCAACGCCAGAGCCTGGCCTGGCACGAGGCCAACCTCGACAAAGCCCGCGAGGCCTGGCAACAGGCGTTTGCCCGGGTCGAGGGGCTGCGCAAGCTGGTGCAGCGCTACATCGACGAAGCGCGAGCCATCGAAGACAAGCGCGAGCAAAAACTGCTCGATGAGTTGTCCCAACGCCTTCCCCGCCCAGAACAGTTCTAACCGGCACCACAAATCCAATGTGGGAGCTGTGTTGCTCAGATGCGGTTCAACTGCTACACCTTGTGTCTAGTGCAATGACAAGGAAGCAGTCACATGTCAGTCGAGTCAGAAGTATCCCTGGACGGGAAAAAGTTGACGATCGCAATCAAGGGCCGGTTCGATTTCGGCAGCCACCAGGCGTTTCGGGAAGCCTACGAGCGTTTCTACAAGGTCCCCGAGACCTACATCGTCGACCTCAAGGATGCCACCTACATGGACAGTTCAGCCCTCGGCATGCTGCTGTTGCTACGGGATCATGCCGGCGGCGATGACGCCGAGGTCCGCGTGACGAACAGCAACTCCGACGTGCGCAAGATCCTCGCCATCTCCAACTTCGACAAACTGTTCGATATCAATTGAGCGCCTTGGCCCCTGTCCTGGAGGCGCTGACCATCCTGATCGCCGAAGACAGCGCCGCCGACCGCCTGTTGCTGGCGAGCATCATCCGCCGCCAGGGCCATCAGGTGCTGACTGTCAGCAATGGCGCCGAAGCGATTGAGGTGTTTGCCCGCGAGCGTCCGCAACTGGTGTTGATGGACGCACTGATGCCGGTCATGGATGGCTTTGAAGCCGCGCGGCAGATCAAGCAACTGGCGGGGGAGGCGCTGGTACCGATCATCTTCCTTACGTCGCTGCGCGAAAGCGAAGCCCTGGCCCAGTGCCTGGACGCCGGCGGCGATGACTTTCTGCCCAAACCCTATAACCCCTTGATCCTGGCGGCCAAGATCAACGCCATGGACCGCCTGCGCCGCCTGCAAGCCACGGTTTTGCAACAGCGTGACCTGATCGCCAGGCATCACGAACACCTGATGCATGAGCAGCGGGCGGCCAAGGCGGTGTTCGACAAGGTCGCCCATTCCGGTTGCATCAACGCCGCGCCGAATATCCGCTACCTGCAATCGCCTTATGCGTTGTTCAACGGTGACCTGTTGCTGGCGGCCTACACACCGTCCGGCGATATGCACGTGCTACTAGGGGATTTCACTGGCCATGGCTTGCCGGCCGCCATCGGTGCCATGCCCCTGGCCGAGGTGTTCTACGGCATGACCGCCAAGGGCTACGGCCTCACGCAGACCCTGCGTGAAATGAACGCCAAGCTCAAGCGCATCCTGCCGGTAGACATGTTCTGCTGTGCCACCTTGCTGTGCCTGAGCGCCCAGCGGCGTGCGGTGGAGGTGTGGAGCGGCGGCATGCCTGAAGGCTACGTGCACGAAATCGCCACGGGCAGGCGCACGCCGTTGATGTCGCGGCACCTGCCCTTGGGGGTGTTGTCGGCAGAGGCGTTCGATGACAGCACCGAGGTCTGGCCCATGGCGTTGGGCGACCGGGTATTCCTGCTCTCCGACGGTGTGCTGGACACCGCTGACGCCAACGATCAACTGTTCGGTGCCGAGCGCTTGCAGCAGGTGTTCGCCGCCAACCGCGAGCCCGACCGCCTGTTCGAGGATATCGAGCAGGCCCTGGCGGCCTTTCGCGGCCAGGCGCGCGATGACGTCAGCATGGTCGAGATCACGTTGCAGGCGGGCCAACCCTTGCGGGCGGCCGAGCCGATGTATGCCGACAGCGGCCAGTCGTGCCCGCTGGATTGGTCGGTGAGTTTCGAATTCCGCGCCCAGACGCTCAGGACCTACAACCCGCTGCCGTACCTGCTGCAACTGCTGTTGGAGATCCACGGCCTGCGTGAGCAGAGCGGGGCGCTTTACAGTGTGATGGCCGAGTTGTATTCCAACGCGCTGGAGCATGGCGTACTGGGCCTGGACTCACGGCTCAAGCGCGATGCCCAGGGGTTTGCGCAGTATTATCGCCAGCGCCATGAGCGCCTGGCGCAGTTGGACAGCGGCTATGTGCGCCTGCATATGCAGGTGGTGCCCACCGACAGGGGCGGCAAACTGAGCGTGCGCCTCGAAGACAGCGGGCAGGGCTTTGATGTGGAGCAGGAGCTGGCACGCCCCGTGGACATAGACCGTCTGTCTGGCCGGGGCCTGAGCCTGGTGCGTCAGTTGAGCAACGCGGTACGCTGGTCCGATGGCGGTCGCAGTGTCTGCGTGGAGTTTTGCTGGGAGGCTCTGGCATAATCCGCCGATTCTTGATCAAGGAGCGAGCAAGTGGCTGAGATTCATATGGACCCCGAGGTGTTGTCGGGTTTGCAGGAAGTCATGGAAAGCGAATACCCCACGCTGCTGGACACCTTTCTGCATGATTCTGAAGAGCGCGTGCAAGCGTTGCGCAAGGCGCGCAACGACGCCAAGACGTTGGGGCGCATTGCGCACAGCTTCAAGGGCAGCAGTGGCAACCTGGGAGCGGTGCGGTTGGCGACGTTGTGTGAGCGGTTGGAGACCGAGTCCATCAAGCCAGCTTCGGACTTGGGGCCTTTAGTGGATCAGATTGATCGTGAGTTTGCGCTGGTTCGCCCACTGTATGAGCATGAGCGGGAGCGGTTTTCTGGGGTTTGATATTTTATCGGCCTGACTTGGCCCGACTCTTGCTCTACCTCCATAGACTGCATCCCCGACCCCATGCAGTGGAGACCCTAACTTATGCCAGTCGTCCCCAATTCGCTTCTTCAGGCTGCCACTGCGGCCAAGCCTCAAGCGCCGGCCGCCACGCCTGCGGTAGCGCCTGCGGTTCCGCGGGACAAGGGCGCTGGCTTCGCTCAAGTGTTTGCCAAGCAAGCTGCCAAGCCGCTGGCCAAGAGCGACGACGCGCCAGCCAAACCGGTGCGCGACAAGGCTTCTGATGTCAGCGCCAAACCGGCCGCCGGCGACGATAAACCTGCCGCCAGCGCGCCAGCGGTTGCCGATAGCGGCAATCCCTTGCCTGCCAAGCCGGCCAAGAGCGACGACCACGCTGACAGTGAAGGCGAGCCACCTGCCGACCCGTCCCTGGCACTGCAACCGGTTGCCGACCCGGCGCTGGTTGCCACCGTGACGCCTGTGGCGGTCCCTGTGCCGGTACAAGCGCCTGCCGTCACGGCCGCAGATGACAACGCCCAGCCGCTCATCGCGGTAACCGAGGAGCCCAAGCAGCCGGCCTTCGACCCTGAGGCCGACCCGCTGGATTCGATGCCGGCCGTGCGCCTGGCGATGGAGCAGGGCGGTCATGTCTCGGCCAGCAGCCAGGCGCCGCAGAAAGCCGCGCCCACCACTCAGGACCAGCCGACCGCCGCGCAGAGCTTTGCCGCCGGCCTAGCCAACATGGTCGACCAGCAAGCCACCAAGGACAGCACCGACCAGGGAGGCGACAAGGCCTTCGGCGCGCTGATCGATGACGGCCTCAAGGACCTCAAGAACGCCAGCAGCGACACCCGTGTGGATGATTTCGCCAACCGCCTGGCGGCGCTGACCCAGGCGGCCACGCCGAAAACCGCGAATGCCTTGGCGCCCGTCCCCAATGCGCCCCTGGCCATGCACCAGAGCGGCTGGACCGAGGAGGTGGTCAACCGCGTAATGTACCTGTCCAGCGCCAACCTCAAGTCGGCTGAGATCCAGTTGCAGCCCGCTGAGCTGGGGCGCCTGGACATCAAGGTCAACATGACGGCGGACCAGCAGGCCCAGGTCAACTTCATGAGCGGCCATGCGGTGGTGCGTGAAGCGCTGGAAAGCCAGTCTGGCCGTTTGCGCGAGATGTTTGCCCAGCAGGGCATGGGGCAGGTGGATGTGAATGTCTCCGACCAGTCGCGGGGCCAGGACCAGCAGCAACAGCAGAGCCAGGCGCGAGGCGTCAGTAGCAGCGGCAGGCGCGCTGACAGCGGCGACGCCGGTGGCCCTGTGGATGTGGCCGAAGTGGCAGCGCCCGTGAGCCAGAGCGTGATCGGCTCCAGCGCGGTCGACTACTACGCCTGACTTCCTGCTCAAACCCGGTCAGTGTGGGAGCTGGCTTGCCTGCGATGGCGGTGGATCAGTGACACACATGTGCACTGACCCACCGCCATCGCAGGCAAGCCAGCTCCCACATTTGATTTAGGTTGTCTTCGCCTAAGACAACTCTGGCATAACACTTGCTCTTGCCTAGCCATAGATCTACGAATCCCCGAATAGTGACGGATTATTGGCATGGCGAAGAGCGACGACGCAGCAACTCCCCCCGCAGGCAAACGCAAGCTCAAGCTGATCCTGTTGATTGTGCTGGGCCTGCTCCTGGCGATCGGTGCCTCGGTGGGCGGCACCTGGTACATCATGCACAGCAGTGCGAGCAAACCGGCGCCCACCGCCGAAACCGCCACCAACGTCAAGCAACCGGCAATCTTCGAGCAGATGCTTCCGGCCTTTGTCGCCAACTACAACCAGAATGGTCGTCAACGCTACCTGCAGGTGAGCATCACCTTGCTGGCGCGCAACCAGGCGGACCTGGATGCCCTCAAGGTGCATATGCCGGTGATCCGCAACAACCTGGTGATGCTGTTCTCCGGGCAGAGCTTCGACAGCCTGGCCACGCCAGTCGGCCAGGAAATGCTGCGCCAGAAGGTCACTGCAAGCGTGCAGGAAGTGGCCCAGAAAGAACTCGGCAAAGTCGTGGTCGAGCAGGCGCTCTTCACTAACTTCGTATTGCAGTAGGATCACGACATGGCCGTGCAAGACCTGCTGTCCCAGGATGAAATCGACGCGCTGTTGCATGGCGTGGACGATGGTCTGGTACAGACCGAAATGGCTGCCGAACCCGGCAGCGTCAAAAGTTATGACCTGACCAGCCAGGATCGCATCGTGCGGGGACGCATGCCGACCCTGGAGATGATCAACGAACGCTTTGCCCGCTACACCCGCATCAGCATGTTCAACATGCTGCGCCGCTCGGCGGACGTGGCCGTGGGCGGCGTGCAGGTGATGAAGTTCGGTGAATACGTGCACTCGCTGTACGTGCCCACCAGCCTCAACCTGGTCAAGATCAAGCCGTTGCGCGGTACCGCGCTGTTCATCCTCGACGCCAAGCTGGTGTTCAAGCTGGTGGACAACTTCTTCGGTGGCGACGGCCGTCACGCCAAGATCGAAGGGCGTGAATTCACCCCCACCGAACTGCGGGTGGTACGCATGGTGCTGGAGCAGGCCTTCATCGACTTGAAGGAAGCCTGGCAGGCGATCATGGAAGTCAATTTCGAGTACATCAACTCGGAAGTGAACCCGGCCATGGCCAACATCGTCGGCCCCAGCGAGGCCATTGTGGTGTCGACCTTCCACATCGAACTCGATGGCGGTGGCGGCGACCTGCACGTGACCATGCCTTACTCGATGATCGAACCGGTGCGCGAAATGCTCGACGCCGGCTTCCAGTCCGACCTCGACGACCAGGACGAACGCTGGGTCAAGGCCCTGCGCGAAGACCTGCTGGACGTCGACGTGCCGCTGAGCGCCACCGTGGCCCGCCGCCAGTTGCGCCTGCGGGATATTTTGCACATGGCGCCTGGGGACATCATCCCCGTCGACTTGCCGGAAGAGTTGATCATGCGCGCCAACGGCGTGCCGTCATTCAAGGTCAAGCTCGGTTCCCACAAGGGCAACCTGGCGCTGCAAGTGGTTGAGCCGATCAACCGCCGCTGATTCAACCCCAATTCATGATTGTTTGCTGCGCCGAGGACATGTAATGGCTACCGAACACGAAAACACTTCCGCCGAAGACCAGGCCCTGGCTGACGAGTGGGCTGCGGCCCTGGAAGAAACCGGCGATGTTGGCCAGGACGACATCGACGCGCTGCTGGCCGCCGACGCCGCCACCGCGCCGGCCGGCAACCGCCTGGCCATGGAAGAATTCGGCAGCGTGCCGAAGAACAACGACCCGGTGAGCCTCGATGGCCCGAACCTGGATGTGATCCTCGACATCCCGGTGTCGATTTCCATGGAAGTGGGCAGCACCGAAATCAACATCCGCAACCTGTTGCAGCTCAACCAGGGCTCGGTGATCGAACTGGACCGCCTGGCCGGCGAGCCATTGGACGTGCTGGTCAACGGCACCCTGATTGCCCATGGCGAGGTGGTGGTGGTCAACGAGAAGTTCGGCATCCGCCTGACCGACGTGATCAGCCCGAGCGAACGCATCAAGAAGTTGCGCTGAGATGAAGTACTCGATGGCGGGACTGTTGCTGGCGCTGCCATTGAGCGCCCTGGCGGCTGAGCCGGTGGCGCAGGTGGCTGCGGCGCCAGCGGTCGGCAGCGTCGGCGGGCAGTTGACGCAACTGGTGCTGGGCCTGTTGTTGGTGATCGGCCTGATCTTCCTGCTGGCCTGGTTGATGCGCCGCGTGCAGCGCATCGGCCCGGGCAACGGCCAGGTGATCGAGCTGGTGGGCTCGCGCGCCCTCGGCCCGCGTGATCGGCTGGTGCTGGTGCAAGTAGGCGAAGAGCAGATCCTGCTCGGCATCACTCCCGGCCGCATCACCCCGCTGCATGTACTCAAGACCCCGGTGGACGCGGTCAAGACCGAAGCCGCCACGCCAGAATTCGCCCAGCGCCTGATGGAGTTGCTGGGCAAGGATCAGAAGGATAAGAAGTAATGCGCGTTTTGTTGACGCTCATGCTGTTGCTGGCCGCGCCGATGGCCCTGGGCGCCGACCCGTTGTCGATCCCGGCGATCACCCTGGGCACCAACGCGGCGGGCGCCCAGGAATATTCGGTCAGCCTGCAGATCCTGCTGATCATGACGGCGCTGAGTTTTATCCCGGCGTTCGTCATGCTGATGACCAGCTTTACGCGGATCATCATCGTCTTCTCGATCCTGCGCCAGGCCCTGGGCCTGCAGCAGACGCCGTCGAACCAGATCCTCACCGGCATGGCGCTGTTTTTGACGCTGTTCATCATGGCGCCAGTGTTCGACAAGGTGAACCAGCAAGCCCTGCAACCTTATCTGGCGGAAAAGCTCACGGCCCAGGATGCCATCGACAAGGCCCAGGGCCCGATCAAGGACTTCATGCTGTCGCAAACCCGCTCCAGCGACCTTGAGCTGTTCATGCGCCTGTCCAAGCGCACCGACATCGCCACCCCGGACCAGGCACCGCTGACCATCCTGGTACCGGCGTTCGTCACCTCCGAATTGAAGACCGCGTTCCAGATCGGCTTCATGATCTTCATCCCGTTCCTGATCATCGACCTGGTGGTGGCGAGCGTGTTGATGGCCATGGGTATGATGATGCTGTCGCCGCTGATCATCTCGTTGCCGTTCAAGATCATGCTGTTTGTGCTGGTGGACGGTTGGGCGCTGATTATTGGCACCCTGGCCGGCAGTTTCGGAGGGGTATAGCGCTATGACGCCAGAAGTCGCCGTCGACCTGTTCCGCGAAGCGCTGTGGCTGACCACCCTGATGGTCGCCGTGCTGGTGGTGCCGAGCCTGTTGGTGGGCCTGCTGGTGGCGATGTTCCAGGCTGCCACCCAGATCAACGAGCAGACCTTGAGCTTCCTGCCGCGCCTGCTGGTGATGCTGGTGACCCTGATTGTCGCCGGCCCGTGGCTGGTGCAAACCTTCATGGAATACATCCTGCAGTTGTACGGCAGTATTCCGCAGTTGATCGGCTGAGCCGATGCAATCCTTGCTGGCCTTGACCGACACCCAGATCAGTACCTGGGTGGCCTCGTTCATCCTGCCGCTGTTTCGCGTCACGGCCATGCTGATGGCCATGCCGGTGTTCGGCACCACCCTGGTTCCGCGTCGTGTGCGCCTGTATTTCGCGGTGGCGATCACCGTGGTAATCGTGCCTGGCCTACCGCCGATGCCGCCGGTGAACGCCCTCGACCTGAGCGCCTTGCTGCTGATTGCCGAACAGATTCTGATCGGTGCCATGCTGGGGTTTTCCCTGACCCTGTTTTTCCAGGCCTTTGTGGTGGCCGGGCAAATCATCTCGATCCAGATGGGCATGGGCTTCGCGTCCATGGTCGACCCCACCAACGGGGTGTCGGCGGCGGTGATCGGGCAGTTTCTGACCATGCTGGTGACCTTGCTATTCCTGGCCATGAACGGTCACCTGGTGGCATTCGAAGTGTTGACCGAGAGCTTCACCACCTTGCCGGTGGGCTCGGGGTTGGTGGTCAACCATTTCTGGGAGCTGGTGGGGCGCCTCGGCTGGGTGCTGGGGGCTTCGCTGTTGCTGGTGCTGCCGGCGATCACGGCGCTGCTGGTGGTCAACATCGCGTTCGGCGTGATGACTCGCGCGGCGCCGCAACTGAACATCTTCTCGATTGGTTTCCCGCTCACCCTGGTGCTGGGTATGGGGATTTTCTGGGTCGGCCTGGCTGACATTCTCAATCAGTATCAACCGCTGGCCACCGATGCCTTGCAGTTCTTACGTGACCTGGCACGGGCGCGCTGAGCCATGGCCGAGAGCGAGAGTGGTCAGGACAAAACAGAAGACCCCACGGAGAAACGTAAAAAGGACTCCAGGGAGAAGGGCGAGATCGCCCGCTCCAAAGAGCTCAACACCTTCGCCACCATGATCGCCGGCGCAGGCGCCTTGCTGATCTACGGCGGGGGCCTGGCGCTGGACTTGCTGGAGATGATGAAACACAACTTCAGCTTGCCCCGCGAGGTGCTGCTCAACCCCGATGCCATGGCCCAGTACCTGCTGCACTCGGGCAAAATCGCCCTGTTGGCGGTGCAACCGATCTTGATCACCTTGCTGCTGGCCGCGCTGATCGGCCCGGTCGCCCTTGGTGGCTGGTTGTTTGCCGCGGGCAGCATGGCGCCCAAGTTCAGCCGCATGAACCCGGGCGCGGGGCTCAAGCGCATGTTCTCTGCCAAGGCCCTGATTGAATTGCTCAAGGCCCTGGCCAAGTTTTTCCTGATTCTGTTCGTGGCGTTGGCGGTGTTGTCATCCGACATCGACGACTTGCTGCGCATCGCCCATGAGCCGCTGGAGTCGGCGATCATCCACAGCGTGCAGGTGGTGGGCTGGAGCGCACTGTGGATGGCCCTCGGGCTGATCCTGATCGCCGCCGTGGATGCGCCGATTCAGTTGTGGGAAAGCCACAAGAAACTGCTGATGACCAAGCAGGAAGTGCGCGACGAGCACAAGGACCAGGAAGGCCGCCCCGAGGTCAAGCAACGCATCCGCCAACTGCAGCGGGAAATGTCACAGCGCAAGATGATGGCCTCGGTGCCCGACGCCGACGTGATCATCACCAACCCGACGCACTACGCCGTGGCCCTCAAGTACGATCCCGAAAAGGGCGGCGCGCCGATGCTGCTGGCCAAGGGCAGCGACTTTACCGCGTTGAAAATCCGCGAAATCGCCGTGGCCAACGACATTCTGTTGTTGGAGTCGCCAGCATTGGCGCGCTCGATTTTCTACTCCACCGATCTGGACCAGGAAATCCCGGCCGGCTTGTACCTGGCCGTTGCACAGGTACTGGCCTACGTTTACCAGATCCGCCAATACCGCGCCGGCAAGGGCAAGCGGCCTGATCCGCTCAAGGATTTGCCGATCCCGCCGGACCTGCGTCGCGATTCCTGAACGCTGCTGCCCACTGTAATTAGATGGACTCGCCCAAGCCGAGGCGTCTATGCGCCACGGTGGCATTCTTATAGAAGCCAACGACAGCGAGGGCGAGCCCATGAAAAAGCATACGACGATCAATCAGTCTTTGTCAGCCGA